>NZ_JANBWE010000004.1:67593-279064 GCF_024259515.1 Salirhabdus salicampi
ACGGTAGAACTAACAGCAACAGACAACTTAAGTGGAGTTGAGAAAACATACTACTCAGTAAACGGTTCTGAATTTAAAGAAGGAACAAGCTTTGTTGTAACAGAAGAAGGAGTTAACGAAGTATCTTTCTATAGTGTAGACAAAGCCGGAAACGTAGAAGACGCAAATACAGTGGAGGTAATGTTAGATAAGACACCTCCAGTAACAGAATCTAATGTGACGGACGAGTGGTTGAAAGATGACTTTACGGTAGAACTAACAGCAACAGACAACTTAAGTGGAGTTGAGAAAACATACTACTCAGTAAACGGTTCTGAATTTAAAGAAGGAACAAGCTTTGTTGTAACAGAAGAAGGAGTTAACGAAGTATCTTACTACAGCGTAGATAAAGCTGGAAATGTTGAAGAAGCAAACTCAGTGGAAGTGAAAATTGATAAAACAGCACCAGTTGTAATTGATGGATTTGAGGAAGAATATGAACTTGGGCAAGACATTAAACTAACATACTTTGCCTTTGATAGCATAAGTGGTATTGCATCACAATCTATTACAGTAAACGGTGAAGAGTACGAAAAAGGTGACCTGTTCTCTCTTGATCAACCAGGAGATTATACAGTGAAAGTGGAAGTAACAGACCATGCTGGTTGGCAAACGACAGTGGAAAAACAATTTACAGTTTATATTCCTGCTGACGTTAAAGTATTGTCGGGCTCTAATAATGGTAAAAGTTCAAATGATAAAGGGAAGAAGCCAAATCAAGGAAATGGGAATAATGGAATCTTTAATGTAAAAGTGTCCATTAGTGAAGAGTTTGAACCAGGATTTGAACTTACAACTGTAACTGTTAATGGAGTTAATGCTGTGGCCCAAAATGAAGGGAACGAACAACTAGCTAATCAAGGGAAATTTAAATTTGCCCGAAAAGATTTTGGTTGGAGTGTCATTCAAGGACAGAACAAAGCAAATAACTCTAATTATGAGGAAGTACAAGTAGAGTTCCGCGGATACAATACCGAAGGTCATTTAGTTATAGGTAGCACTACAATCTACGTTAAATAAATAAAAAAGAGGAAATCTATTTAGTAGATTTCCTCTTTTTTTCTAAATGCGCCTCTCAACTATAAAAAAATGCAAACAATTACCGATATATATTATATAGACACGAGGGGATGACGCTTATGGAAGTTTCTAATATATTATCCAAGGCAAACGTTAATACAATAATATTAGAGAATTCAAATATAAGTAAATCGGTTGAACGAGAACAGAGTCAAGAAATAATTGATGTCGAAAAGGTTCGTCAAATTGTTGAAACGTTAAATGAATTTCTAAAGCCTACTCACACATCAGTGAAATATAATTTACATGAACAATTGAATGATTACTATGTTACAGTGATAGATTCTGAAACAAACGCTGTAATAAAAGAAATTCCATCTAGGAAAATTTTAGATATATATGCTTCGATGATTGAGCGTATGGGTTTAGTAGTAGACGAAAAGATATAGGAGGTCGCAATCATGAGAATTGGTGGTTTAGCAACGGGAATGGATATTGATTCAATAGTAAGAAACTTAATGCAGGCAGAACGTATTCCCTTAACAAAGCTCTCACAGGATCGGCAGCTTTTAGAGTGGAAAAGGGATGAATACCGAAATATGAACTCTCTTTTATTGAACTTCCGACAGAATTTAACGGATATGCGTATGACATCTAGTTACCGTGCACGTACAGTAACATCTTCAAATGAGAATCTCGTATCCGCAACGGTCTCAAGTTCAGCAGATCAAACATCTTACACAATTTCATCTGTGAGTCAGTTAGCATCTGCAGCATCGAAAGTAAATGGTGGAAGCGTCTTTACGGACACGTCCGTGGATACAAAAAAAAGCTTATATCAATTAACCGGTGAATTTTCAAACCAAGACTGGACATGGAATTCAGGGAGTGTTGAAAAGAAAACAATATCTGTAGATGCAGCAAGTGATACTTTCTCTCTAGAATTAGCAGATGGTATTCAAATGAAAAATGCGGATACAGAGATGAGTGTAAAGGTAAACGGAAAATCGTATGAGGTTGTGACAACTGGGACGCAAGCCGACCTTACTGATAATCAAGTTTTAGTAGATGATAACGGAAATCTAACGTTTAAAAATGAATTGTCTGCGGGATCTACCATTTCGGCAAATTACATTACAACGGGAAGAGTAGATACCTTTAACCCAACAGAGGATACACAAACGTTACAATTAACAAAAAAATCTATTGTTGAAGGTAGTGCTACCATAACTGTAGATGGCAATACAACTTATACCACGAATAATGGAGACGTATTAAATGACGCTAATGAAGTAGTAGGTTCTATTGACCATAATACTGGAGAAATTACGTTTGACGAAACGAAAGTAACTATTAAAGCTGGTTCAAATGTGGATGTAAGTTATGAGCAAAATTATACGAGCTTTAAAGTTGGCGCACATACTTCAAGTGGCTATAAAGAAGAGCTTTTTAATGTGGAAGGTTCGAGTACACTTTCGAATGTAACATCTCATGTAAATAACTCTGGTGTAGGCGTGAACATGTTTTACGATTCTGCTACCGGCCAAATGTCCATGACTCGTACAGAAACCGGTAACTATAATGGCTTAGATCCAAATGATGCAGATTATAGTGCTGCTGATCATGATATTACTACTTCTGGTGATTTTATTAATAAAGGTTTACGTTTTGGTGGAGTAGAAGAAACAGGTGGTCAAAACGCAAAATTTACTATTAACGGTATGGAAACGGAACGCAAAACGAATACGTTTGATATGTCAGGTGTAACGTTTACGCTTAAACAAGCCTTTACTGATCAAAGTGTCGACATTACAGTTAATAATGATACACAATCCGTGGTTGATAAAATCAAAGGTTTTGTCGACATATACAACACATTAATAGGAAGCATCCAAGATAAAATCAATGAACCGAGATACCGTGATTATAAACCGCTGGGTGACGAAGAACGACAAGGTATGTCCGATAAACAAGCGGAGATGTGGGAAGAACGTGCTAGAAGCGGTATGCTAAGAAGAGACACTATACTAAGCGGTGCTTTAACAAGTATGCGAAATGATCTTTATTCAAGAGTGCAAGATGCTGATATACCGTCGGAATACCAACAATTAACCGGAATTGGTATAACCACGACTTCCAATTATCGTGAAGGCGGAAAACTTCAAATTAATGAGTCAAAATTAAAAGAAGCATTAGAAAATGATCCAGATGCTGTGGAAAAGTTATTTATGAATAAAGGTACCGGTAACGGTGACGAAGGAATCATTACAAGGTTGGCAGATACTGTTAGTGATACAATGTCTCGAATTACAGATCGTGCCGGAAACAGTTTCCGTACGAATGATCAATATTCCTTAGGAAGACAAATTAAAGATATGAACAACCGAATTCGTTCTTTTGAACAACGCTTAGTAAGTGTAGAGGATCGTTATTGGAATCAATTTACTGCGATGGAAAAGGCGATTCAACAAATGAACAGTCAATCGATGCAATTAATGCAACAATTTGGCGGCGGTATGATGATGTAATGATGAAAAAAAGGAGTGTTTTATTATAATGGCAAAACCAGCGTACGAAGTTTACCAAAACCAATCCATGAACACAGCATCACCTGGGGAGTTAACACTCAAACTATATAATGGCTGTTTAAAGTTTATAAAACTAGCTAAAGAAGGTATAGAAAACAAAGATTTTGAATTGAAAAATACTAACATACAGAAATCGCAACGTATTATACAGGAGTTAATGATTACACTTGATCCAAGTTATGAAATTACAAATGAAATGTTACCGCTGTATGAGTATATCCATCATCGTTTAATGGAAGCGAATGTGAACAACGACATTAAGGCGTTAGAGGAGGCTGCTGAGTTTGTTGCGGAATTCAGAGATGCGTGGAAACAAGTGCTACTCATCAACCGTAAAGCACAATATGGAGAGGGCGGGAAAGCTTAATGTCAGATGTCCAAAAACTCCACGAACTGACAACAAAACTCGCACAAAAAGTTAAAACTTACCAAAATGCTGAAGCCCGTGAGGAATCCATTACTGAAATCTTGTCACTGTTAGACGAACGAGAGGCCCTCATGCAGAAGCTCTCTCCTCCTTATACAGAGAAGGAGAAAGCACTCGGTCAGGAAATTGTGAAAATGAACGAGCAAATAGAAGAACAACTACAATTCTTCTTCACTCAATTAAAAGGGAATTTAAAACAAGTCCAACATCAAAAGCGTTCCAATAAAAAGTATGTGAATCCGTATGGGAACACCTCTACTTCCGACGGTATGTTTTTTGATAAACGAAACTAGGAGGATATATGGCAACTTTAAAAGAGGGCGAATTAACGTTTCTGAAAAAGTATAACGAATTATTAAATAGTATGGATGAGGGCTTCACTTTTCTTAGCGAAGTAACAGACTTTGAAGATGCTACTATTTCTACGGTATTTGCTGATTTGGTTCATGCTTTCCAACAACTAAATGTAAGCCACGAACAACTTATTTCGATCATAGAATGGAATGATTTCTCGCCGTTCCAAAAAGCTGTAGAAGCCATGTCTACATGGTTTGAAACAGCTGAGGAAAACAAACAAGAACTAGTAACGAATCATATTATACCAGCCTTTCAAGCTTGGCGACGTCCAATTCAGTTAAAGCTAAACCAATACCTTCAACATTAAATCGCATTCAGTGCGATTTTCTTTTTTGGTTAAATTATTTAATAATTCTAAAAATTCTGCTCGTTTAAAAAGGAATGTTGAAGGGCATCGTAGAATAACAATACATAAGAGCGAAAGGAGGAGCTTCATATGCAATACAACATTCGAGGCGAGAATATTGAGGTTACGAG
This sequence comes from Salirhabdus salicampi, assembly GCF_024259515.1. Lineage (NCBI taxonomy): Bacteria > Bacillati > Bacillota > Bacilli > Caryophanales > Bacillaceae > Salirhabdus > Salirhabdus salicampi. The sequence goes on from NZ_JANBWE010000004.1 coordinate 72,502, forward strand.
CGCAATTCAGAGGTACGTCGAAAAAAAGATAGGTAAACTAGAACGATACTTCCATTCACCTGTCACTTCTGATGTACATGTTAATGTAAGTGTTTTTAATGAAAAACAGCGCATTGAAGTAACAATCCCGATGCAAGAATTACTCCTGCGTGCTGAAGAGGAACATGATGACCTTTACGCTGCTACTGATTTAGTCATCGATAAATTAGAGCGTCAAGTTCGAAAGCATAAAACGAAAATTAATCGGAAGTTCCGACAACAAGGTGCCCCTAAATATGTATTGGCTGAATTAGAAAATGAGGCATTTCAACGTATTCAACGTGAGGAAGAACATGAAGAAAACATCGAAATTGTCAGAACGAAACGATTTGATTTAAAGCCGATGGACTCGGAAGAAGCTGTTCTACAAATGGATATGCTGGGACATAGTTTTTATGTGTTTACAAATGCGGAAACAGGTGACACAAACGTCGTCTACCGTCGTAAGGATGGACGGTACGGATTGATTGAACCAAGTTAATATACTTAACCGACTCTGTCATATGACAGAGTCTTTTTTATGGAAGGGTTGAAAATTTTTGTTGTTTTTTTGATTTAAACGTAAGTTTTCTGCAAAAGGTAATAGAGATTTTCGCAAAAAACGACTGAAAACTGGACTTTTTTACAATTGGATATAATCAAGTATTCGTGCTATAACAAAAATGTAAACATATTAGGAGACGTTATCCATATTCCACTTACAAGAGAAAAAACGTATTGCCTCCACCCTTCCAACTTCCTTTTCCATTTCTTCACTTCTTATATATGTTTCCATTCCATTCCGTTCCCCGGATACGTCTCCAGTTTAGAGACAGCGCGAAAGCTGTCTTTTTTTCTTGTCTGGAACCAATGCCTATTCAGTTGGCATGACGTTTCTATAAGTGTTATGATTAACTATGGAATATTCTATTTTAGTGTTGATTATAAAAATAGAGGTGCAAAGTGATGCGTGGATTATTGAAAAAAGTATTTGGAGATCCAACTGCAAAGCAGTTAAAGAAGTACGGAGCCATTGCTGATCGAATTGAATCGTTAGAACCAGAGATGAAATTACTATCAGATGATGCGTTGAAAAATAAGACAAAAGAATTTCAAGAACGATATGAAAACGGTGAATCATTAGACGACATGTTAGTAGAAGCATACGCGGTTGTACGGGAAGCGTCACAGCGTGTATTACACATGCGTCCATATTATGTTCAGTTACTTGGTGCAATTGCGATGCACGAAGGTAACATTGCCGAAATGAAAACAGGTGAGGGGAAAACATTAGCTTCTACAATGCCTGTTTACTTGAATGCAATTACGAAAAAAGGTGTACATGTAGTTACAGTAAACGACTATTTAGCAGACCGTGATGCAAAGGAAATGGGACAACTTTATAATTTTCTCGGTTTAACCGTAGGGTTAAACATGAGCGGAATGTCTAAAGAAGAAAAACGGGATGCCTATGCAGCTGACGTTACATACGGTACGAACAATGAATTTGGGTTTGATTACTTACGTGACAACATGGTGCTCTATAAAGAGCAAATGGTACAGCGCCCACTTCATTATGCGATTATTGATGAGGTCGACTCCATTTTAATTGATGAGGCACGTACACCGCTTATCATATCAGGTACAGCGCAAAAATCAGCGAATTTATATCGTCAGGCTGATTCATTTGCGAGTACGTTAAAAAATGATGAAGATTATACGTTTGATGAAAAAACGAAAAACGTTCAATTAACGGAAGAAGGTATCAATAAGGCAGAGCGCTTTTTTAGTGTTGAAAACTTATATGATCTGTCCAATGTATCGTTAACTCACCACATTAACCAGGCGTTAAAAGCTCACGTAATAATGAAACGGGATACGGATTACGTTGTCCAAGAAGGAGAAGTTGTCATCGTTGACCAGTTTACTGGGCGTTTAATGAAAGGGCGTCGCTATAGTGATGGGCTTCACCAAGCGATCGAAGCGAAGGAAGGATTGCAAGTCCAAAAGGAAAGCATGACCCTTGCGACGATTACGTTCCAAAACCTTTTCCGCATGTATGAAAAACTTGCAGGTATGACAGGTACAGCGAAAACAGAAGAGGAAGAGTTCCGTAACATATATAACATGGACGTTGTCGTTATCCCAACAAACCGTCTGATCCAACGGGATGATCGTGCAGACTTAATCTATAAAACGATAGAAGGGAAGTACCGTGCCCTTGTTAAGGATATTAAGGAACGCCATGAGAAAGGACAACCTATCCTCGTTGGTACTGTAGCTGTTGAAACATCCGAAATTATTTCACAGCAATTGAAAAAGGCGGGCGTAAAACATAATGTATTGAACGCGAAAAATCATTTTCGTGAAGCGGAAATTATATTAGAAGCAGGCCAAAAAGGTGCTGTGACCATTGCAACTAACATGGCTGGTCGTGGAACAGACATTAAATTAGGTGAAGGTGTGAAAGAGGTAGGCGGACTCGCAGTAATTGGTACGGAACGTCATGAGTCAAGACGTATTGATAACCAGTTGCGTGGACGTGCTGGCCGTCAAGGTGATCCAGGTGTTTCTCAGTTTTATTTATCAATGGAAGACGAGTTAATGCGTCGATTCGGGTCCGACAATATGAAAAATATGATGGACCGTCTCGGGATGGATGACGATCAGCCGATTGAGAGTAAAATGGTGTCTCGTGCAGTAGAATCAGCACAAAAACGTGTAGAAGGAAATAACTTTGACGCACGTAAAACATTGCTGTCATATGATGACGTCCTACGCCAACAGCGTGAAATTATTTATAAGCAACGCTTTGAAGTGCTGGATTCGGCAAACTTGCGAGAAATTATTGAAGGTATGATTCAATCTACGCTAGATCGGGTTGTCAGTACTCATACGCAGGATGAACTTGACGAGAATTGGGACTTACAATCAATTGTTGATTATGTACGAGCGAACTTGCTTGAGCAAGCCGAAATTACGGTTGATCATTTGAAAGGGAAAGAGCCGGAAGAAATTACCGAGTTCATTATGGATAAAGTAAAAGCGAAGTATGATGAAAAAGAACAGGAACTATCTGACGAACAAATGCGTGAGTTTGAAAAGGTTATCCTACTTCGTACTGTTGATACCAAATGGATGGATCATATTGACCAAATGGATCAACTACGTCAAGGTATCCATCTACGTGCATACGGCCAAACTGATCCATTACGTGAGTATCAAATGGAAGGGTTTGCGATGTTCGAGCAAATGATCGCTTCGATTGAAGAAGAGGTAACGCGCTACATTATGAAGGCGCAAATCCGTGAGAACTTACAGCGACAAGAAGTTGTAAAAGGTGCCACGGCTGTAAGCGGGGGCAATCACCGTGAACAGAAGAAGCGGAAACCAGTAGTGAAAAAAGAAACGGTTAGAAGAAACGACCCATGCCCTTGTGGAAGTGGGAAGAAATATAAACAATGTTGTGGACGTTAACCAATACTTTAGGCACTCCCTCAAACAGAGGGGTGTCTTTTGATGTGAGCTTTGAACAATATGAATGAGGTGGTCTTCCATGGATTTAACAGAAATTAAGCAAGAACTGGATAAAATGGCTAATCGTTTAGCGGACTTTAGGGGGTCTCTTTGACTTATCGGTAAAAAAGGATCGAATTGCTGAACTTGAACAGGAGATGACTACACCTGATTTTTGGGATAATCAGGATAAGGCCCAAAAAGTGATTAATGAAGTCAATTCCATTAAGGAGTTAGTACAATCCTTTGAAAAGAATGAAGAAGCGTTAGAAAATTTAGAAGCCAACTATGAACTGGTAAAAGATGAAGATGACCCAGAACTAAGGGAAGAGCTTGAAGAGGAAGTAAAATTACTAACAGATGAACTGAATCAGTTTGAATTACAAATGCTTCTTAGTGACCCGTATGACCGTAACAATGCAATTTTAGAGCTACATCCTGGTGCTGGTGGGACGGAATCACAAGACTGGGCAAGTATGTTGCTTCGTATGTATACCCGTTGGGCTGAGAAAAAAGGATTTAAAGTTGAGACAATGGATTATTTACCTGGTGATGAAGCAGGCGTAAAAAGTGTTACATTGCTTATTAAAGGCCATAATGCCTACGGATACTTAAAAGCGGAGAAGGGGATCCATCGTTTAGTTCGTATCTCACCATTTGACTCCTCAGGTCGACGTCATACTTCATTTGTCTCTTGTGAAGTCATGCCAGAATTTGATGATGATGTAGAGGTAGATGTAAAAACTGAAGACTTGAAAATCGATACGTATCGTTCAAGTGGAGCAGGCGGACAGCACGTGAATACGACTGATTCTGCAGTTAGGATAACGCACGTGCCAACAAACACAGTAGTAACCTGTCAGTCAGAGCGTTCCCAAATTAAAAACCGTGAAAAAGCGATGAAGATGTTAAAGGCGAAACTGTATCAATTAGAAATTGAACGTAAGCAACAGGAGCTTGATGAAATTCGTGGTGAGCAAAAAGATATCGGCTGGGGTAGTCAAATCCGCTCGTATGTATTCCACCCATACTCGATGGTTAAAGATCATCGAACAAATGTAGAAGTCGGTAACGTCCAAGGTGTAATGGACGGAGAGCTGGGCCCATTCATCGATGCGTACTTACGCTCGAAGTTGTCATAATAAGATGGAAGGTAGGATGCCCTATCTTCCTTTTTTTGTCGTTGCTGCTTTACCGGGGTAATGTGTTAATTTAACCGCGTTTACGGCTTCTGAAATGTGTGTTATATTCCAAACGGACTATTCGTTACAGAACGTAAACAGAGGGGATAAACGTGATGTTACATAATTCTCGTAGAACACCACTTTCACCAAAACAGTTGGTGTTAATTGAATATTTTTATGTACTGTTAGGATCATTTTTTGTTGCTATCTCATTTAATGTATTTCTATTACCAAATCGAGTAGCCTCAGGTGGGGTTGCCGGGATTAGTACGATTACAGAGGCAGTATTTCAGTGGGAGCCGGCACTTGTTCAAGGTGCGTTAAATGTTCCTCTATTTTTAGCGGGCGTAATAATATTAGGAGCAAATTTTGGGTTGAAGTCTTTTGTCGGAACGCTGATTTTACCATTTTTCGTTTATCTTACCAAGGATATCGACCCTGCAACGATGAATCCGTTGCTCGGAGCTATTTTTGGTGGTATGGGTGTAGGTCTTGGTTTAGGTATCGTGTTTCGTGGTCGGGCCTCTACTGGTGGAATTGATGTTGCAGCCCAAATTTTACATCGTTATACAAACATATCCCTCGGGCTATGTATTGCGATTATCGATGGTGCTATTGTCGTAACCTCTGCTCTCGTCTTTAATGTCGAGCAAGGTTTATATGCGTTAATTGGTTTGTTTATTACGAGTCGAACAATTGATGTTGTTCAAGTAGGCTTTAATACATCGAAAAATGTCATGATTATTACGAAATATCCGAATGAAGTAAGGGATGAAATTTTTGCAAAAGTTGACCGTGGCGTGACAATTTTAAGTGGGACTGGTGGTTACACGAATGAGGAACGGAACGTCATTATGTGTGTTGTTGACCAAAAGGAATTTTCGCAATTAACTCGAATTGTAAAAGGTATTGATCCGGGTGCTTTCGTTGTGGCCATGGCAGCGGCTGAAGTACTTGGAGAAGGGTTTAAATCAACATAAATCGGTTATAATAACGGTAATTCGAAACCGTTGACGAGGGGGATCTTTAAACATGAAGAAGGTAATGCGATTCACATCTCTTAGCGCAATATTATTATTAGCCGCATGCGGTGGGGGAGGCGACGGTGCTGAAGGTGGAAATGACACTGACGCACCGAATGCAAACGGAGAACAAATTTATGAAAATAACTGCTCTTTTTGCCATGGCGCTGATCTATCTGGAGGAGCAGGCCCTAACTTGCAAAACGTAGGGGATAAGTATGAACGAGATGAGATTGTCCATATTATCTTAAATGGAAAAGGGAATATGCAAAAAGTAAATGTATCAGAAGAAGACGCCCAGACAGTTGCAGATTGGTTACTAACGCGGGATTAATATAGAGAATGAACTAGAAAGACACCTTATGTTGCGAAATGTTCGCAAACATAAGGTGTTTTTTTGTCGAACGAAATACCATATTGATACAAAAATGTAATATGATTTTGTCTGAAAAGAACGAAATAGATGTTATAATAATATGTAACAAACATTAGATTACAAAAAGGTACAAAAAATAACAAATTGTATCGAATCGATTATAATAATAGATTTATAAACTACAGATAGAGAATAGCAACATCATGTCAACACAACTTTAGAGTACAGGTGGTAGACAAAATGATTGAGATGAAAAATGTGCACAAAACATATAAAAATGGCGTAACCGCTTTAAGTGGTATTGATCTCTCCATTGAAGCTGGTGAATTTGTTTATGTTGTTGGACCAAGTGGTGCTGGAAAAACGACGTTTATTAAAATGATGTATCGCGAAGTACAACCTTCTAAAGGTAGTGTTCAAATTAACGGTTATGACATAACGAAAATTAAAGATAAACAAGTTCCATACTTACGTAGGGGAATTGGTGTAGTTTTTCAGGACTTTAAACTTCTTTCAAAATATACAGTGTATGAGAATATAGCTTTCGCCCTAGAAGTGATTGAAGAAAACCCGAAAAAAATTCGGCGGAAAGTGATGGATGTACTAGACTTAGTAAAGTTGAAAAATAAAGCTAGATTTCTCCCCGACGAATTATCGGGTGGAGAACAGCAACGTGTTTCGATTGCCCGCGCCATCGTGAACAATCCGAAAATTATGATTGCCGATGAACCGACAGGAAATTTAGATCCAGATACGTCGTGGGATATTATGCGCATCTTAGAAGAAATTAACTCGAGAGGAACGACGATTGTCATGGCGACACACAGTAAAGATATAGTGAACACGTTAAAAAGGCGTGTTATTGCCATTGAAAATGGACGAGTAGTACGTGACGAGCAAAGAGGTGAATACGGATATGAAGCTTAGAACCGTTCGCCGTCACATTCGGGAAGGAAGCAAAAATATTGTTCGTAATGGTTGGATGACTGTTGCTTCGATTGGTGCTGTTACAACTACTTTAGTTCTTGTTGGAGTCTTTATTGCCATTATGATGAACATCAATCAAATGGCTACAAATGTGGAAAAGGATGTTCAAATTAAAGTTCTCATTGATCTCACAGCAGGTGAAACGGAGAGAACTCAACTAGAAAAACAAATAACAGACATACCGGAAGTATCCACCGTAGAATATTCCTCCAAGGATGATGAGTTACAGTCGTTGATGGAAAGCATGGGGGACGCCGGTGAAGTTTGGAGTTTATTCGAACAAGATAATCCACTAAATGATGCTTTTATTGTAAAAACGACAAATCCGATTGACACGATTGAAGTAGCGCGGCAAGTGGAAGACTTCGCCAATGTGTCTGAAGTTGTGTACGCAGAGAATGTCGTGAAAAAAATGTTTACATTTAATGAATATGCCAGATATATAGGAATTGGCCTAATTGGGGCACTTGTATTAATGGCTATCTTCCTCATTTCCAATACGATTAAAATTACAATCACTGCTAGAAAAAAAGAAATTGGCATTATGAAACTAGTAGGGGCAACAAACGGATTTATTCGATGGCCATTTTTCATTGAAGGATTGCTTATGGGAGTGTTAGGTTCTATCATCCCAATTGCTGTCGTAATGACTGGTTATCATTATGTTTATTACCAATTGAAAGACCGCATAACATTACCATTTATTGAGTTATTGCCATTTACCCCGTTTGCATGGCAGTTATCTGGTATGTTGCTGGCAATTGGCGGCTTTATCGGTATATGGGGAAGCATTATGAGCGTTCGTAAGTTCTTAAAAGTGTAGATAGAGAAAGAATGATGAGGGAGGAATCGGAACATTGAGGAAAAAGTCTATTGCCTTAATGACATTAGTTGTACTCTTAGCTGTATCTGTTACGTTTTCGAAAGGGAGTATTTCCTTTGCGAAAACTCTAGAAGATATTCAGCGGGAAATTGAAGAACTGAAAGATCAACAAAATAATTTAAAAGATCAAAAAAGTGACATTAGTAGTGAAAAGAGCACAATTGAAAACGAGATTGCGAGAAACATAGCAAAGCAAAAAGAAATTAGAGGATTAATTCAGCAGCTGGATAATCATATAACGGAAACAACGAAACAACTTGTTGAGAAGGAAGAAGAAATACATGAAACAGAAAATGATATCGAAGAATTAACGGGGAGTATTGAAGATTTGCAGCAGAAGATTGCTACCCGGGATATCATGTTAAAAGACCGTCTACGTAATTTACAAAAAAACGGTGGGCAAATTAACTACTTAGATGTAGTACTTGGAGCACAAGATTTTGGGGATTTATTAAACCGTAGTACGGCTGTATCAAAGATTATGGACCAAGATAAACGGATAATGGACAAGCAAGCCGAAGAAAAACAAGATTTAGAAGTCCAACAACAATTGCTTGAGGATAAAAAAGAAAATTTAGTTGCAAAAAAGGACGAGCTTGAATCCATTAAAGCGGACTTGGAAAAACAAAAACAAAGTCAAATTACGTTGGTAGCCCAACTTGAACAAGAGGAAGAAACGCTCCACAGCAATAAAATGTCTTTAGAAGAGCAAGCTGAGATTTTAGCTGCTCAGCAAAACTCAGTACAACAGTTACTGAAAAAGGCAGAACAGGAAAAGAAGCGATTAGAGCAAGTAAACCAAAATCCAAATGGGAAACTGTTTATTAACCCTTCGGATGGTTGGTTAACGAGTGGCTATGGTAAAAGATGGGGATCGATGCACTACGGAATTGATGTTGCAAAAGCTGGCACCGTACCTATTGTTTCCGTAGCAGATGGTATTGTATCCCGGTCCTACCGTTCTGCATCATATGGTGAAGTAGTTTTTATTACACACTACTTAGGTGGTAAGTTTTATACAACAGTTTATGCCCACATGCGCTACGGTTCTAGAACTGTAAGTGATGGAGATGAAGTAAAACAAGGACAACGGATTGGGTATATGGGGAATACAGGTGACTCAACTGGGCAACATTTACATTTTGAACTCCATTTAGGGCCACGCTGGACAGCTGACAAGTCCAATGCCGTCAATCCATTGAAGTACCTCTCTTACTAAATGGTACATGTTTACGGATGGAGAAACATATAGTATGATAGAAGGCATCGCACAGAGGTGTGATGCCTTTTTGTGCAAGGTGAACGGATTAGTAATGCAATTATAGAGGTGAAAAGTTATGAATTTAAGAGGCCGTTTTGTCGCAGTATTGATGGTTGTCGCGATGTTGTTTGGAGCAGGAGTTGCGTTTGCAGGAGTAAAAGCTGCTGACTATTTTCAAGATGCTGAAGGAAATAGTACAGATCCAATCGCAGAATTATCCGAAGAGGAACTGGATGATGCAAGACAGAAATTTTTAAACTCGTTTCAAAATCAAGGTGACTTTTCCAAGTTTGCTCGTGTATACGAAGCAATTCAGCAGAATTATGTTATGGACGTAACAGACGATGCACTTATTGAAGGTGCTATTAGTGGAATGTTAGAAACATTAGATGACCCATATAGTGTTTACATGGATCCTGAGACAGTGGAACAGTTTCAAGGTACGATTGAATCATCCTTTGAGGGAATTGGTGCTGAAGTTAGTATGATTGATGGGTTTGTTACCATCGTCTCCCCAATTAAAGGTTCACCAGCGGAAAAGGCAGGATTAAAACCAAACGATCAAATTTTAAGTGTAGATGGAGAAAGTTTAGAAGGACTTGATCTACATTCAGCTGTCATGAAGATTCGTGGTGAAAAAGGAACGACTGTAACGTTAGAAATACAGCGTAAAGGTGTTTCAGAATCACTATCCATCGATGTAGTGAGGGATACAATTTCAGTTGAAACGGTTTATAAGAGAACGGAAAAAGTGGACGGCAAAACAGTTGGAATTATTGAAATTGTCTCCTTCTCAGAGAAGACAGCGGTTGAGTTCGAAAGAGCGTTAAACGAATTGGAGACAGAAGAGAACATTGACGGTCTTTTAATTGATGTTCGGGGAAATCCAGGTGGATTATTTACCGTAGTTGAAGACATCGTGAAGCACTTTATTCCAGAAGATGAACCTTATGTCATGATTGAAAATCGGGACGGTGAGAAAACACGTTACTTCTCCGGAACGAAGGAGAAAAAAGATTATCCAGTCTCTGTATTGGTAAATGAAGGTAGTGCATCTGCTTCAGAAATTTTAGCAGCAGCTTTACATGAAGCGGCTGGCTATGACATCGTTGGAACAAAAACGTTCGGAAAAGGAACCGTTCAACAGACGATGGACTTAGGAGATGGCAGCAATTTAAAGTTAACAATTTATAAATGGCTAACTCCGAACGGAAATTGGATTCATAAAAAAGGGATTGAACCAACAGTAGAGGTAAAACAACCTGATTTTTATTACACAAATCCAATTCAGTTAACGAAACCACTTGAATACGATATGACAGGTGAACGAGTATCAAACGTTCAAATTATGCTGGATGGGCTTGGATATGACCCAGGGAGAAAAGACGGTTATTTTGGTAAGAAAACGGAAGAAGCCGTTAGCAAGTTCCAGCGGGATTATGGCCTCACAGTAACAGGTACAGTGAATGAAGAAACTGCTAGGAAAATTGAACAGGAAGTTATTAATGCCATTAACGATAACCACGGCGATAAACAGATGGAAAAAGCATTGGAAATATTGTTTCAGTAAGTGAGTGAGCTTGTAAACGAAGGTGCTCCCTTTGTTTACAAGCTTTTTTTGTATGCTTTATGCATATACACAATATAATTCTGCTTTTGTAGTATTGTTTTGTGTAATTGCCCATATCTTTTATAGGTCATTTTCACTAAAATAAACATAAGAAATGTATCTAAAGGAGAATGTGTATGCTTCCAGATGAATTTAAAACGAAGTTGGTACATATTGTCGGTGCGGAAAATGTGGCAGACTCCAATGCAAGTAAACTTGTTTATTCATTTGATGCAACACCACAGTTTCAATCGACGCCTGATGGGGTCGTGTCCCCCCGAAATACCGAAGAAGTAGCGAGTATCGTGAAGTTATGTAATGAATACCGCATTCCGATTGTACCGAGGGGATCAGGATCGAATTTAAGTGCAGGCACAACACCAACCGAAGGGGGAATTGTGTTACTGTTCAAACATATGAACAACATTTTGGAGGTTGATCAGGAAAATTTAACAGTAACGACACAACCGGGAGTGATTACTCAACAACTTATGGAGGCTGTTGAAGAGAAAGGATTGTTTTATCCTCCTGATCCAAGTTCAATGAAAATTTCCCAGATTGGTGGAAATATTAATGAAAACTCTGGTGGATTGCGAGGTTTGAAATACGGGGTCACTCGAGACTATGTCATGGGATTGGAAGTTGTACTGCCCAACGGTGATATTATACGAACCGGCGGAAAGTTGGCAAAAGATGTTGCCGGATATGACTTAACACGGCTGTTCGTCGGCTCTGAAGGAACGCTCGGTATTGTGACGGAAGCAACGTTAAAACTTTTGCCAATGCCAGAAGAAAAACAAACGATATTAGCTTTGTACGAAGATTTAGAGGCTGCTGCCCGTACAGTGTCGCAAATTATATCAAACCGAATCATTCCGGCAACATTAGAGTTTTTGGACCAATCTACGCTTCAAGTAGTAGAAGATTTTTCAAAGATTGGTTTACCAACTCATGTGAAAGCGGTGTTACTTATCGAGCAAGATGGTAATAAAGAGACAGTGGAAAATGATATGAAAAAGATAATGGACATTTGTAGAGAAAACGATGCAGTAGAAGTCAATAGTGCGAAAAGCGTAGCAGAAGCTGAAGCGTTACGAACAGCAAGACGCGCAGCTTTATCCGCCTTAGCAAGATTAAAGCCAACGACCATCTTAGAAGATGCGACAGTCCCACGATCCAACATTGCGAAAATGGTTGCAGCGATTAACACCATTGCTAACAAATATGAATTAGACATTTGTACATTCGGCCATGCTGGTGATGGAAACTTACACCCAACTTGTTTAACAGACGTACGAAACAAAGAAGAAATTGCGCGAGTGGAACATGCATTTGAAGAAATTTTCGCTGTCGCTGTTGAGTTAGGTGGAACGATTACAGGAGAGCACGGGGTCGGTGCTATGAAAGCACCGTATTTACATTGGAAGTTAGGGGAAGAAGGCGTTTCCGCAATGTTAAATGTGAAGAAGGCCTTTGACCCAAACAATATTATGAATCCAGGGAAAGTGTTTGCGAAGTCAGAGCGGAAACGTGTGGTGGTCACCCGATGAAGGCGATAGAAAAACAGCGAATCCAACAACAATTTCAAGAAAAAATGGATTATGATGAATTGTTAAATTGTATGCGTTGTGGATTTTGCTTGCCTAGCTGTCCTACATATATTGAATCTGTTCAGGATGAAAGGCATTCCCCTCGGGGTAGAATTGCCCTTATGAAGGCGGTTGTCGATGGGGAGATCGAGCCGGACGAAGAAGTGAAACGATCTCTCGACATGTGTTTAGGGTGTCGTGCATGTGAACCTGTTTGTCCATCTGGCGTACAATACGGTCATTTATTAGAACAAGCAAGAGATATCATTTATCAAAATAAGACGTCATCTCCTTCGGCGAAATTGATGAAACATTTCTTTTTCCATCAACTATTTCCTCATCAAAACCGAATGATTAATTTCACTTCATTACTAGGATTGTATCAACGTTCTGGAATGCAAAAGGTAGCGAGGAAAATAGGGGTTATGAATCTATTACCTGATAGCGTTCGTACGATGGAAAAAGTATTACCGAATGTACCGACAAAACATGAAATGAAATATAGGGAAAGACATTTTCAACCTAAAGATGCTAAAAAGAAGCGGGTTGCATTTTTCTCGGGATGTTTAATGGATACGATGTTTTTAGAAACGAACAAATCATCCATTAAGTTACTTCAATATGCTGGTTGTGAAATTGTTATCCCAGATCAACAGGCATGCTGTGGGGCCCTTCACGGACATGGTGGGGAAAAAGAGAAAGCGAAAGAGATGGCGAAACGGAATATTCAAGCTTTCGAAGAAGAAAACATTGATTATATTATTACAAATGCAGGTGGTTGTGGGGCGTTTCTCGTAGACTATGATCAACTACTAAAAGATGATAAAGAGTGGGCGGAACGGGCGAAAATGTTCGCGAGTAAAATTAAAGATATTACAAGTGTTTTAGTAGAATTAGAGTTTCATCGTCAGCCATTATCTTTAGATGATGAAGTGATCACTTATCAAGATTCCTGCCATTTACGGAATGGTCAGAAAACATTTATGGAGCCTCGTACACTTTTATCATCAATTTATGGGGCGACTTATGTGGAGATGAAAGATGCGAGTCGTTGCTGCGGGTCAGCTGGCATATATAACATTTTAGAATCAGAAATGTCTATGCAAATTTTAGACTATAAAATGAAACAAACGGTTGCAACGAAGGCGAAAACAGTAGTTACGGCTAACCCTGGATGTTTACTTCAAATGAAGTCAGGTATTGAAAAGGAAGGGTTATCTGATCAAGTTCGTGCGGTGCACATCGTAGATTTATTATTAGAAGCTTATGAAAACATTAGGTATTGAGTGAAAGAGGAAACATGTATATAGACCAACTCCCTCCTCTATAAGAGGGGGGAGAATAAGTGTGTTTAATTCGATTCTTCCATCGCTTCCTCAATGATGTCATCAGGGACTTTGATCTCGTTTATCGTGTTATAATCTTTAACGTTTAATGTAAATGTATAGTTCGCAGAAAGGTTCTCATCTTCTCCAACGAGTTCTAGTTGCCATGATAATGATTCAAGTAGCAAACTATCCTTATGAATTACCCCCTTCATTGAGGCTGTTACAATATCTACATTGCTTTCAGGCAAATTTTCGCTACCATCGATAGGCATTGAATGGAAAAAGCGATGTATATCTTGAATGTTTCCCCCTGCCAATACGATCATTTGCTCGTCTTGCTCTTCTATATCGATTTCTTCTTCCAGCGTTACAAGACTTTCATAAAAATCACCGGGGGAAAGCTTATCAAAAATATGATGTTGGTCACTCTCAGAAAATATCCAAGAACCAAACATCGAGTTGAAAGAGTAACTCCCATCAGGTGTATTATACGTTTCCATATGCACAGAAACATTTTCACCGTCCCCTGTAGTTGTTAACGTCGTACTTACATGGGATTGAAATGGGTCTAAAACAATTTCAGAAGTACTTTCCATTTCCATTGTCCCATCTTCATTCCCACTTACTTCTATAGATAAGGATGATTCTGTTATGTAACTGTTTTGTTTTTGCATAGCTAGGACCATTTTTGAAAACAACTCATTTGGGTTGTTTCGTACGTTATCATTTTGTTTCGTTTCTTCATTTGTTGCATTGTTTTCAGTAGTGGCTGGTTGTTGTTCGGCAGATTCATGTTCGTTGTCCGCTCGTTCATCTTGACTACAAGCAGTGAGCAGCAAGGAAATTATAAAGAAAACGTAGAAAGGAAATCTCACCAACAAACCCTCCTCACATGTTGAATCTGACAGAATTGTAAAAGTATATTCTGTTTCGGTCTGTTATATGAAGGAGATTACCTTTTTTTATCGAAATCTATTATAATACCGTTACGGAGGGAACAACATGATTGAGACGTTATTACTGGAATTATTAAGAGGAATATCATTTATTATCTATCAACCACTGTTTTATTGGTTCTTCCTTTTGCTTATAATTGTATCGGTAAAAAGGGCGAAACAGGAGCGGCTTGATTTCGGCTCGAAAATTTATCAGTTCGGAGCTGAATTACGTAACACGTGGTGGTTGAGTTTCACAAGTATGGTGATTCTTTCAGGGGCATTTATTGTTTCCGGAAGTTTTCTGCCAATCTCTTTTATTGTCTTACTTTCAGCTTGGACAATTGTATTATCTATTACTGGTAATTTAACGTTATTATCACCCGCTTACGTTTTTGGAATGACATTTGTTACCGTCCTTTTACTAGTTCAATTTTCAATCCCATATATCCCAACTGGATGGTATGCTGACTTATACGAATTACACTATCCGCTTGTATTATTGATTCTCAGTTTATTCTTGTTGATGGAAGCAATCCTTGTTTTTGCTACAAGGGAAGGCGGGTTTCCTCGTCTATTGAAAGGGAAGCGGGGAAAGTTTATTGGGATTCAGAAAGTGAATCGATTAACCGTCTTACCGTTGTTTGTGCTCATCCCGACAGGAGATATTACGTTACCTATACAATGGTGGCCTGTGTTCCCAGTAGGAAATGGGGGCTTCCACCTTATGCTTGTTCCCTTTTTAATTGGAGTAGACCAATCATTTCAAGGGATGTATGCGAAGGCAGGGGCGAAATTATTGGGGAAATGGATATTATTGCTTGCCTTATTAACAGGGGTTGCTGCGATTGGTAGTTTTTATGTACCTGTTGTTGCCTACATTGGCATCGGAATTGCTCTGATTGGTCGCTTTATTATCTTTTTATCGGTTCGGTTTGTTGATCAGGAAAAGTTGGCTCTATTTTCACCTCAATCAGATGGGTTGCCCATTTTAAGTGTGATCCCTCATAGTCCGGCACATAAAATGGGGCTTGAAGTGGGCGAAAAGATTGAAAAAGTAAATCAAATTCCGGTTTCCAATGAACAGGAATTTTATGAGGCAATTCAACGAAATCGAACCTTTTGCAAGCTGGAAGTACGCAACTTAGATGGTGAACTCCGGTTTGTACAGCGTGCGTTATATGAAGGAGAGCATCATGAACTTGGTCTCGTATTCATTAAGGAAAAACCACGTTTTCGTTTATATCAAGATTTATCGTAAAGCTTGCCTCATGATCGGCAGGCTTTTTTGTTATGTTCATAAGTGAATTTTGCAAAAATAGAAAGAAAAGCCTATTCTATAGGTAAATAGAAAAAGGGTTTGTAATCGAATGTCTGTTCGCTTTTATGTTACAATGTTTGTAATAAAGGAAACAGGTATGAAATGGAGGTCCGAATGTGGATAAGCAATTTGAGCTTATATCTAAATATCAACCTGAAGGTGACCAACCAAAAGCGATAAAAGAGTTGGTCGAAGGTATACATTCTAATAAAAAACATCAAACACTACTAGGAGCAACTGGAACTGGGAAAACTTTTACTATCTCAAATGTAATTAAAGAAGTGAACAAACCAACATTAGTCATTGCCCACAATAAAACGTTAGCGGGACAATTATATAGTGAATTTAAAGACTATTTTCCAAATAACGCAGTTGAATATTTTGTAAGTTACTATGATTACTATCAGCCAGAAGCTTATGTCCCACAGACGGATACATATATTGAGAAGGATGCAAGCATTAACGATGAAATTGATAAGTTGCGACACTCAGCTACTTCAGCATTATTCGAACGGCGTGATGTCATCATTGTAGCTAGTGTGTCCTGTATATATGGCTTAGGTTCGCCGGAAGAATATCGGGAGCTCGTATTGTCGTTACGAGTTGGAATGGAAAAAGAACGAGATGAACTTCTGCGAAATTTAGTAGATATTCAATATGCTCGAAACGATATTGATTTTCAACGGGGAACATTTCGGGTACGAGGTGATTCGGTCGAAATCATCCCTGCCTCTCGTGAGGAACACTGCATTCGGGTTGAGTTTTTCGGGGATGAGATAGATCGTATCCGTGAAGTAGATGCGTTAACGGGTGAAATTGTCGGAGACCGGGATCATGTAGCAATCTTTCCAGCTTCCCACTTCGTCACAAGGGAAGAAAAAATGAAAAAAGCAATTGCTAATATTGAAGATGAGCTCCAGGAACAATTGAAAAAATTACATGATGAAGGGAAGCTATTAGAAGCCCAGCGTCTAGAGCAACGGACGAACTACGATTTGGAAATGATGAGGGAAATGGGATTCTGTTCTGGAATCGAAAACTATTCCAGACATTTAACACTACGACCTCCAGGATCTACTCCTTATACGTTAATTGACTACTTCCCCGATGACTTTTTAATTGTGGCTGATGAGTCCCACGTTTCGATTCCACAAATACGAGGCATGTTTAACGGGGATAGAGCAAGAAAAATGACCCTCGTCGACCACGGGTTTCGTCTCCCTTCAGCCTTAGATAACCGACCATTGAAGTTTGAAGAGTTCGAACAGAAGGTCAATCAAATCGTGTACGTTTCGGCTACACCGGGCCCGTATGAATTAGAACGCACACCGAAAGTGACGGAACAAATTATCCGTCCTACAGGCTTGTTGGATCCTGAAATTGATATACGTCCAATTGAAGGGCAAATTGATGATCTAATAGGTGAAGTGAACAAGCGTACTGAACGTAACGAGCGGGTTCTTGTGACAACGTTAACGATAAAAATGGCCGAAGACTTAACCGACTACCTGAAGGATGTAGGATTCAAGGTTGCATATTTACATTCGGAAATTAAAACGTTAGAACGAATTGAAATTATTCGTGACTTACGGTTAGGAAAATATGATGTGTTAGTTGGGATTAACTTGTTACGTGAGGGTCTCGATTTACCCGAGGTTTCCTTAGTTGCTATACTGGATGCAGATAAAGAAGGGTTCCTTCGCTCGGAACGTTCCCTCATTCAAACAATTGGGCGAGCTGCCCGAAACGAACATGGTCAAGTAATTATGTATGCTAATAAAATAACGAACTCAATGAGAATAGCCATTGATGAGACAGAGCGTCGCCGTCAAAAGCAAATTGCATACAATGAGGCACATGGAATTGTACCGAAAACAATTAAAAAGGAAATTCGTGACGTCATTCGGGCAACCGTTGCTGCGGAGGAAGAAGAAACGTATGCAGTGAAGAATGATGTGGCGAAATTAAGTAAAGAAGAAAAAGCGAAAGTAATCGAAGAGATGGAAAAGGAAATGAAGCAAGCCGCAAAAGACTTACAGTTTGAGCGTGCTGCGGAATTGCGCGATATTATATTGGAGTTAAAATCGGAAGGATGAAATCGTATATGACGATGAAGTCAATCAAAATACAAGGAGCGCGTGCCCACAATTTAAAAAATGTTAATGTAGAAATTCCGAAAAACAAGCTTGTGGTTATGACAGGCTTGTCTGGTTCGGGGAAATCTTCGTTAGCATTCGATACGATTTATGCTGAAGGACAACGTCGGTATGTAGAATCGTTATCTGCTTATGCGCGTCAATTTTTAGGGCAAATGGATAAACCAGATGTAGACGCGATCGAAGGACTATCTCCGGCAATATCCATTGACCAAAAAACAACTAGTCGAAACCCTCGTTCAACAGTCGGAACGGTTACGGAAATCTATGATTATTTACGTCTTCTCTATGCACGAGTAGGGCGCCCGACGTGTCCGGAGCATGGCATTGAAATTGAGTCCCAAACGGTGGAGCAAATGGTTGACCGGATAATGGAATATCCGGAACGAACGAAGCTGCAAATATTAGCCCCTGTCGTTTCTGGACGGAAAGGTGAGCATGTGAAGGTCATAGAGCAACTGCGAAAAGAAGGGTATATTCGCCTGCGTGTTGACGGAGAAATGCGGGAAATATCTGAAGACATTAAGCTTGAGAAGAACAAAAAGCATTCCATTGAAGTTGTTGTTGACCGTATTGTTGTGAAGGATGGTGTTGGTTCTCGTTTAAGTGATTCGTTAGAAACTTCCTTGGAACTTGGCGAAGGAAAGGTAATCGTCGATGTAATTGGCGATGAGGAATTACTATTTAATGCAAACCACGCTTGCCCAATTTGCGGCTTTTCAATTGGTGAACTAGAACCTCGTTTATTTTCCTTTAATAGTCCATACGGAGCTTGTCAACGTTGTGACGGATTAGGAACGAAACTAGAAGTCGATTTAGATCTCGTCATTCCTGATGGGGATTTAACTTTACGGGAGCATGCGATTGCTCCTTGGGAACCGACTAGTTCCCAATATTACCCACAATTATTAGAAAGTGTTTGTCGTCATTATGACATTGATTTAGATACACCGGTAAAAGACCTACCGAAAGAAAAAATGGATAAAATTTTGTTTGGTAGTGGTGGAGATCAAATCGAGTTTCGCTATACAAACGAACGAGGACAAATACGATCAAATTTCATATATTTTGAAGGGGTTGTTAACAATGTAGCACGTCGCTACAAAGAAACGTCTTCGGATTATATTCGTGAGCAAATGGAAAAATATATGGCACAAAAGCCGTGTCCAACTTGTAAAGGGTACCGCCTGAAGGAAGAAGCACTTGCGGTATTAGTCGATGGAAAGCATGTAGGGGAAATAACGAAGTATTCTGTTCATGAAGCTAAGTCCTTCTTTGAGAGTGTCCAATTATCAGAAAAAGAAGAGCATATTGCACGAATGATTTTAAAGGAAATTATGGATCGGTTATCTTTCCTAATGAATGTAGGGCTTGATTATTTAACATTATCCCGGTCGGCAGGTACCTTATCGGGAGGGGAAGCACAGCGGATTCGCTTAGCAACGCAAATCGGTTCAGCTCTTACTGGTGTTTTATATGTATTAGATGAGCCGTCCATAGGGTTGCATCAACGGGATAATGACCGCTTAATTGCTGCCCTGCAACGAATGAGAGACTTAGGGAATACACTGATTGTTGTAGAACATGATGAAGATACTATGCTTGCAGCCGACTATTTAATCGATATTGGTCCAGGTGCTGGTGTCCACGGCGGTGAAATTGTTGCTAATGGTACACCAAAACAAGTCATGAAGAATAAAAAATCCTTAACAGGGCGCTACTTATCAGGGAAGAAATTCATTCCACTTCCAAAGGAACGAAGGGAAGGTAATCAGAAATATGTTGAAATTAAAGGCGCTAAGGAACATAACTTAAAGAGCGTAAATGTGAAAGTGCCTTTAGGCCTAATGACAGTAGTGACAGGGGTTTCCGGATCCGGTAAGAGTACGTTAATTAATGAAATTTTATATAAATCACTTGCGCAAAAGTTGTATCGTAGTAAGGCGAAACCAGGGAAGCATCAAGAAATCAGAGGGATTGAACATATCGAGAAGGTGATTGATATTGACCAATCACCCATTGGTCGTACTCCTCGTTCAAATCCAGCCACATACACCGGTGTCTTTGACCATATTCGTGATGTATTTGCATCCACAAATGAAGCAAAAGTACGGGGTTATAAAAAAGGACGTTTTAGCTTTAACGTAAAAGGTGGTCGCTGTGAAGCGTGCCGGGGAGATGGCATTATAAAAATTGAAATGCACTTCTTACCAGACGTGTATGTCCCATGTGAAGTATGTAATGGGAAAAGATATAATCGAGAAACTTTAGAAGTAAAATATAAAGGGAAAACAATTGCCGATGTTTTGAATATGACAGTGGAAGATGCCCTTGAATTTTTCAAAAATATTCCGGTCATTAAACGAAAATTACAAACGTTATTTGACGTTGGTTTAGGATATTTACGTTTAGGGCAACCAGCTACTACATTATCTGGCGGGGAAGCGCAACGGGTGAAATTAGCAAGTGAACTTCACCGCCGCTCCACTGGTAAATCATTATATATATTGGATGAACCGACAACAGGTTTACACGTTGATGATATCTCCCGTTTACTTGTTGTATTACAACGACTAGTTGAAAACGGTGATTCTGTTTTAATTATTGAACATAATTTAGATGTGATTAAAACAGCGGATTATATTATTGATTTAGGACCCGAAGGTGGGGAAGGTGGCGGAATGATCGTAGCCACTGGAACACCAGAAGAAGTGGCGAATTATGAAAAATCCTATACAGGACGCTACTTAAAGCCAGTACTTGAGCGAGATCGGCAACGGATGGAAGATAAAATTGACGAAATGATTACGACGTAAACGAAATAGCCGGTTAATCCGGCTATTTCTACATAAAAGTGCAAAACGTTGACGTTCAGCATACGTTTCGCTATCGTAAAAACAAGAAGAACGTGAGAGGAGTACAATGAATGAAACCGATTCAAATAGAAAACGTTCAGCGGGAGCTTGATCGCTTTCAAAACCGTGATGTGTATCTTCACTTGGAAACGACGAACGGGGCATACGCGAAGCATTTTGACAAAAATGCTTCAAATGCTGGAGCCTTCATTCGAAATGCACAAGTTCGTTTCACACGTGCAAAAATTGTAGGTGGAACTGATTCATACCGAGTAGGATTAAAAATGGATATTGGTTGGATCTACGCTGAGGGTTTGGCAGATTGGGAAGTAACGGAAGAAGATCAATTGTTATTAGCAGGGCATGATGCGGAAGGAAGATTGACTGTCGCGTTACAAATTAGTGAAAAGCCATTTCGATATTAAGGGAGAGATGTATGTGTATCATCATAAACATGTAGTCGTTATCTATCCACACCCAGATGACGAGTCATTTGGAGTTGCAGGAACAGCGACAAAATTTCATCAAAACGGTATTCCAGTTACGTATTTGTGTGGAACGTTAGGTGAAATGGGACGAAATATGGGTACCCCCCTTTTTGCAAACCGGGAATCTTTACCGGAAATTCGTAAAAAGGAGTTAAAAGATGCTTGTAACATCCTACATATGGATGTGAAAATGCTTGGATACCGAGACAAAACGTTAGAGTTTGAATCGACAGATGAAATTGCAGCCCATTTGCTTACATATTTGGAGGACATTAAACCAACCTTAGTCATTACCCATTACCCGGATTATGCCGTTCATCCGGATCATAATGCGATGGGAGCAGCTGCGGTAAAGGCGGTTGGCAAAATGGACAATGATGTTCGACCAGAATTGTGGGTGCAAGCTATTACGAATGATCGTCATCAAACATTAGGGACTCCTGATGTGAACATCGATACAGAAGACGTTTTCCCAACGAAAATGGAGGCGATTAAAGCTCACCGTTCACAGGCGGAAGGAATGTTAAGTAGAATGAGAGAGAGTCCTGACTTTATTGGTGAGTATGAGGAAGCATTGAAACGTCTACAATTTGAAGAATTTTACGTTTGGAAGTTTAACGACTAATTTGTCCTACACCTTTTTAGGTGGGGACACTTTTTTTAACGGACAATGGGAAAGGGGAGGTTCGTGTGAATAAGAAGAAGCGGGAAATTTTGAATAAACTGAAGGCGGGAGACATTTCAGTAGAAGAGGCAGAGGAATTATTGGAGAAGTTACAGGATGAAGAGTTCATAAATGAAAACATGGATGGTAAATACCATTCCACAAAACAGAAAGTAAAGAGTGTAATTGAAGAAACGATTCATAAACTAAAAAAGACGGATTTAGATTTTAACTTTGGTCATTATGAACAAGTTTCCCGTGTGTTCCAATATGAGGATCAACTAGTAAGTGACATGGATGTCCATATTGAGAACGGTACGGTCAATGTTAAACAATGGGATGAACCTTCCATTCGAATTGAGATTAATGCAGACGTTTATCAAGTCGAAAACGAAGAGGAAGCAACCGATGCATTAAATCGCCATCTCCATGTTGATATTCAAAAACAAACGTTACAAATCCGCTCGAATATAAGAAAAATGAAATGGAACATTACCCTATATCTCCCGGAGAAGAGTTATATCCATGGTGCTGTACGAATATTTAATGGACCGATCTATATGAAAAATGCGATGTTCCAAACGTTAAATGCGAAAACATCGAACGGGAACATTACAATTGATAGAGGAGTAGGTGTTAAGTGGGAATTAAATACGGTGAACGGAAATATTTATACGAATAATGTCCGTTGTGAACAGTTACAAACAGAAGCGATAAAAGGAAAAGTACACCTCCACGGAGACTTTCAAAAAGTCGATACACAAGTGGTAACAGGAAGTATCGTCTGTCATTGGCGAGGTTCTTCAGGTTACTCCGGATTTTTTAAATCAACGACAGGTAATGTGGATTTATACGTCCCGAACAATGTCCAAATTGAAGGGCAATTAAAAACGAATATAGGGACAATGATTTGCAACCTTCCTCACCAAGTCATCCAAAGCGAAAAAGAATTATTACACTCCAAAATGCGGTTTCGTACGTCCGGAAATGGCCATGATATGTTTTATATTGAAGCAGAATCAAAAACAGGGCAGGTAAGGGTGGAGCCTTATATTCCTGCTAATTGATAAACCGAAAGGGGAGGTTCTGATGTTAAAGAGGTGGATATTATCTATAGTACTAAACGCAGTTGCGCTTATTGCTGTGGCGGAACTTTTTCGCAGCTTTCATATTGAAGGTTTTGGAACAGCGGTGTTGGCGAGCTTTATCTTGTCCATACTAAACGTTATCGTAAAACCGATATTGATTATGTTAACATTACCGATAACAGTACTATCCTTGGGGTTATTTTTATTTGTCATTAACGCGATTACGTTAATGATCGCTCAAGCTTTACTAGGGGGCAGTTTTGTTATACAAGGATTTGGCACTGCTCTCATCGCTGCCATTGTCATTTCGGTGATTAACCTTCTGTTGAATCGATTAATTGTTGACACATTACGTAACGAATAGTTTAACTTACTAGCGGGTATTTTACCTGCTTTTTTTATGGAACGATAGTAGAGAACAGACGATTTTTGGAAAACATGCTACAATAGGAAACAATGATTGTATATCGATTAGGAGGATGTAACATCATGGCAAAAGTCCGCACAAAAGACTTACTCGATCGTTTCCAGTTAGAATTAGTAAGTGGAAAAGACGGTATTCATCGTGAAATTATTACTGGAGATATTTCCCGTCCAGGTCTTGAGATAGCTGGATATTTTAAATATTATCCTAAGGAACGGTTGCAAATACTTGGGAAAACAGAAATTTCATTTATAAATGAATTATCTAGGGACGAAAAGAAAGAACGAATGGAAAAGCTTTGTACAGATGTAACACCAGGTTTTGTTGTAACACGGGATATAGATGTTCCGAAGGAGTTAATTGAAGCAGCTGATGATGCTGGGGTTCCGGTAATGAGTTCCCCCTATAAGACGACAAGTGTCATAAGCAGAATAACAAATTATTTAGAGTCTAAATTTGCCCCATTTACAGCTATTCACGGGGTTTTAGTAGATATTTACGGTGTAGGAGTATTAATCACAGGACAAAGTGGTGTCGGAAAAAGTGAGACGGCATTGGAGCTTGTTAAAAGAGGCCACCGTCTTGTTGCTGATGATAGTGTAGAAATACGTCAAGAGGATACAGACACATTAATCGGAAATGCTCCTGAATTAATTAAACATTTGCTAGAAATTCGTGGCTTAGGGATCATTGATGTTATGACCTTGTTTGGAGCTGGAGCTGTACGGAATTACAAACGAATTTCCCTCGTCATCAATTTGGAAATATGGGATCCAGATAAGCATTATGACCGTTTAGGTCTTGATGAAGCGAAGATGAAAATTATTGATGTAGATTTACCTAAAGCTACAGTACCTGTTAGACCTGGACGAAACTTAGCCGTTATTATAGAAGTTGCGGCAATGAACTTCCGCCTTAAACGAATGGGGATTAATACTGCTGAACAATTTTCGCAACGATTAAGTAATGTAATAGACCATGACCATGATGAAAAATATGAATAAAAAGGGAGGTTATCATTTTGGTATGTACAACTGTACCTTATGACCGTGTTTTTTTAGAAATTGGACCATTGACCATTTACTGGTATGGAATTATTATTGCAACGGGCGCTTTCTTAGGTTTATTGTTAGCAACAAAGGAATCTGAACGTCTCGGATTACAAAAAGATACATTTGTTGATTTGCTTGTGTTTGCGATTCCTGCTGCATTATTAGGTGCAAGATTATATTATGTTATTTTTGAATGGGACCGATATTCAGGTGGCCCGTGGTGGGGGATCTTCGCCATTTGGGAAGGCGGTATCGCTATTCACGGTGCCTTAATAGGTTCAATTGTCACAGCGGTTATTTATGCGAAAGTGAAAAGGATATCCTTTTGGAAAATTGCAGATATTGCAGCACCAAGTTTAATTCTTGGTCAAGCAATTGGCCGTTGGGGAAATTTTATGAATCAAGAGGCTTACGGTGGCCCAATATCCGAAGCTGCTTATCAAAATGGTCTTCAATACATCCCGGATTTTATTATGAATCAAATGTGTGTAAATGGTGTGTATCACCATCCTACATTTTTATATGAGTCCGTTTGGAATTTCATTGGACTGTTCATATTACTATATTTACGTAAAGTAAATTTACGCCGTGGAGAGATGTTCTTTACGTATATTATTTGGTATTCAATTGGAAGATTCTTTATTGAAGGGCTAAGAACTGATAGTTTATATTTAGTTGGAGATATACGAGTTGCACAGTTAATTTCTATCCTTGCGATTGGGATCAGCATTATTTTCATTGTGTATCGTCGTAGAGCTGGTTACGCAAATAAAAGATATAAAGATAAATAACAACTGAGTAGAACGTGAGGAGGAACGAGATTGTCCGGAATAATAAAAAGAGGATTTATGAGCGGGCTGGCATTAACATGGACATTGGGGAAAATTATATTTCCGGTAACGGTTATCATAATGATTATAAGTCACACGAAGCTTTTTCCAATTATTATCGATTGGATATCACCTTTCATGAAACTGTTAGGATTATCGGGAGAAGCAGCTGTTCCTCTTGTTATGGCAAACTTTTTAAACTTATACGCTGGGATTGGAGCCATCTTAACGTTTGGTTTTACGGTAAAAGAAGTTTTTATAATGGCGATTATGATGTCCTTTTCCCACAATTTAATCATAGAGGGGACACTTGCATCGAAAGTTGGCGTTAACTTTTGGGTAATCACAGGAGTTCGTGTTCTCTTAGCTGTTTTTTCTGCTATTCTTATTAACGTTTTTTGGGATGGCGGTGCGGAAATGGCTCAATACGGACTCATTCCAGCTGAAACTGCAGCACCAGAAACGTGGGGAGCGATTATTTTTACAGCGTTAAAGACGGCAACGGTTGGAGTATTTCAACTAGCTCTGATTGTTATACCACTTATGATAGTTATGCAATGGTTGCGTGAACGGAACTATTTTGACTTCTTATCCAAAAAATTAGAGCCGTTCACAAAGGTGTTAGGTGTGGAACGAAACGCATCTATGGTTCTTGTATTTGGATTAACCATCGGCTTGGCATACAGTGCTGGATTAATGATTCAGTCCGCTAAGGAAGATGGTGTATCGAAAAAAGATATGTATCTCGTCTTAATTTTCCTCGTATCATGTCATGCGGTTATAGAGGATACACTCGTATTTGCGCCATTAGGGATACCACTATGGCCATTATTAGCAATAAGATTAATTACAGCGTTATTACTTACTGCATTGATTGGTGTTATATGGAACAAAGTTGAAGTCTCAAAAAGAAAGGAACCAACAAATGAGCATTCGTACAATTCTCTTTGATTTAGATGAAACATTAATTGACACGAACGAACTAATTATTTCTTCATTTGAGCATACGTTACAACATTTTCGACCGAATGAGTTTAAGCGTGAGGACATTTTACAATTTATCGGTCCTCCGTTAGCGGATACGTTTAAACAAGTTGCACCTGACAAAATTGATGACATGATTGAAGTATATCGTGCGCATAATCTCGAGCATCATGACGAACTAGTCACTCCGTTTGATGGGGTGGTAGACACGATTAAACAGTTGAAAGAAGAAGGTTACCAACTAGGAATTGTAACAACGAAAATTAAAAGTACAGCTATACGTGGACTAGAAGTAACCGGCCTTGCTCCGTATTTTAATGTGATTATTGGACTTGATGATGTGACAAACGCAAAGCCTGATCCAGAGCCAGTAAATAAAGGGATGGCAGCATTCGGAGCTAAACCTGAGGAAACAATGATGATTGGAGACAATCACCACGACATTTTATCTGGTCAAAACGCTGGCACAAAAACAGCAGGAGTTGCTTGGACGATTAAGGGGCGGGAAACGTTAGAAAAACTAAATCCTACTTACATGCTCGATCATATAAGTGATTTGCGGAAAATATTGAGGAAGTGATCTTATGCGGAAAACGAAGCGTTATCGGGTACACGGCCCGAATTCCTTATGGCATGTATATAAAACCGTTCCGTTTTTCAAAGTGATAAAAAACTTTCTCGTCATTCAAATTGCCCGGTATACCCCTATTCTGTCATGGAAAAATTGGATGTACCGAAAGTTGTTGAAAATGGAGGTCGGGAAGCATGCATCGTTCGCCCTTATGGTGATGTTGGATATTATGTTTCCCGAGAAAATCTCAGTAGGGCGGAATACGGTAATCGGTTATAATACGACAATCCTAGCCCACGAATATTTAATTAAAGAGTACCGTCTTGGTGAGGTCGTCATAGGGGATGACGTAATGATTGGTGCAAACTCTACGATATTACCTGGTGTTACAGTAGGAGATGGGGCTATTGTTTCAGCAGGTACCCTAGTACATAAAGATGTCCCTAAAGGTTGCTTTGTCGGTGGAAACCCGATGCGAATTATTTATAATGAGGAAGAAATGGAACAACGAAGAAGAGAAGATACATTTTTGGAAAAATTGTAAAGCAGGCATATGCCTGCTTTTTCGTTAATATAATGGAGGTGTAGACATGTCTTTACCATCTGGTATTTTGCCGGCAGTTCGAAATATGAAAGACTTTGAAAGATTGTTAGCCAGTGATCACGAATATCTCATCTTCTTAGAAACGAGGATTGCCCAGTTATTTGACCTCGTGAAATATGCGAAAAAAAGTAATAAAAAGGTTCTCATACATACAGATTTAGTACAAGGATTAAAGGCAGACGAGCATGGTCTAGAATATTTAATACGGAAAATAAAACCTGAAGGGGTTATTTCCACACGAGGGAACATCATAACGGCGGCTAAAAAACATAACATTATAGCGGTTCAACGTCTCTTTTTGCTAGATAGTCATGCACTTGAACAAAACTTAAAAATCATTAATAAAGTAAGACCCGACTATATCGAAGTCTTACCCGGATTAATGCCAGGACTGATTCAAGAAATCTATGAAAAAACGAATTTACCGATTATTACAGGTGGATTAATACGGTCAGAAGTAGATGTGCAATGTGCTTTAGATGCTGGTGCTGTTGCGGTGACAACATCAACAACAGATTTATGGAGGCTAAAATAATCGTATAAATCATGTAAAAATTTCCATTAGGTATTGACAGCGCTTCCATAATCTCGTATCTTATACTTAACAAGTTAACAACGTGACGGAGATTTGGAGATCCACACCGCAAGTCATACTATCCCTGGGAGGAGTATGGACATGATGTGTGGATTTTTTTATGCTCAATCTCTCATGCTATGAAACTTGTGTGGTTTCGGTTTGATAAGTATGAAAAATTTCATAAGGGGGATGTGTAGAATGGCTGAATTTTTAGCTGAAGTCATTGGTACGATGATTTTAATTATTTTCGGGGGCGGTGTTGTAGCAGGTGTCGTCTTAAAGAACTCGAAAGCAGAAGGTGCTGGCTGGGTTGTTATTACATTTGGGTGGGGTCTTGCCGTTGCGATGGCCGTTTATGCAGTTGGTCAATTTTCAGGGGCACACATTAATCCAGCGGTAACAATTGGATTAGCATCAATAGGGGAATTTCCGTGGGAGAAAGTTCCTGTATATGTAACGGCACAAATGATTGGGGCGTTTATCGGGGCTGTCGTTGTATTCTTTCACTACTTACCTCATTGGAATAAGACGGATGATCAAGGTTTAAAGCTGGCAGTATTCTCAACAGACCCTGCTGTTCGTAGCCCACTATCAAACTTTGTAAGTGAGTATATTGGTACATTTATTTTACTACTCGGAATTTTGTTTATCGGGGCGAATGAATTTACTGAAGGGTTAAATCCATTTATTATCGGTTTCTTAATTGTTGCAATCGGTATGTCCCTAGGTGGAACGACTGGTTACGCGATTAATCCAGCCCGTGATCTTGGACCTCGAATTGCACACGCAGTATTACCGATTCCTGGAAAAGGCTCATCTGATTGGGGTTATGCAGGAATACCGGTTGTAGGACCTGTGTTAGGTGGAGTGTATGGTTCATTATTCTATCAAGCAGTATTTGCAGGGAATGCGACAGTATTTTTCTGGATCTTTACAGCATTCACTGTTGTGCTATTTGTAGGGGCTGCGAATTCAGAGTTGAAAAAGCAAAGTGATGTTTCCGTTAGTGCAACAGAAAGTGCATAAATAAAACAGTGAAATTTGAGGAGGAATACGGATGGGGAAGTATATTTTAGCTTTGGACCAAGGAACTACGAGTTCCCGCGCTATATTGTTTAATCATGATGGTGAAATTGTTGAGACGGCTCAAAAGGAATTTGAACAATTTTTTCCGAAGCCAGGTTGGGTAGAACATGATGCGGAAGAAATTTGGACGTCTATCTTAGCGTGTATATCTGAAGTACTACGAAAAGCGGATGCAAATCCAACTGATGTAGCTGGAATCGGTATTACGAACCAGCGTGAAACGACAGTAGTATGGGATAAACATACAGGTAAGCCTGTTTATAAAGCCCTCGTATGGCAGTCACGTCAAACAGCAGACATTTGTAATGAGTTAAATAATCAAGGGTATGGAGACCTGTTCAGAGAAAAAACCGGGTTGTTAATTGATGCTTATTTCTCTGGTACAAAGGTGAAATGGGTTCTCGATAATGTAGAAGGAGCTCGTGAAAAAGCAAATAACGGTGATCTCCTATTTGGAACAATTGATACGTGGTTAGTTTATAAGCTGTCAGGCGGAAAAGCCCACGTGACAGATTATTCGAACGCGTCCCGTACATTAATGTTTAATATTTATGATTTGCAGTGGGATGATGAACTTCTAGATATCCTAACCGTACCGAAAAATATGCTACCAGAAGTTCGTCAGTCATCTGAAGTATATGCGAAAACAGTAGATTACCATTTCTTTGGGCATGAAGTTCCGATTGCCGGTATTGCAGGGGACCAACAGGCGGCACTGTTCGGGCAAGCGTGTTTTGAAACCGGTATGGCGAAGAACACTTACGGAACGGGATGTTTCATGTTAATGAATACAGGAGATAAAGGAGTACCTTCGAAACACGGTCTTCTTACAACGTTAGCATGGGGAATTGATGGAAAAGTTGAATACGCTCTAGAAGGAAGTATTTTCGTAGCCGGTTCAGCAATTCAGTGGTTACGTGACGGGTTACGCCTCATTGAAAGTGCACCAGAAACAGAGGGATTAGCTACTTCTGTTGATTCTACAGATGGTGTTTACTTAGTTCCAGCTTTTGTAGGACTTGGAACACCATACTGGGATAGTGATGCACGGGGAGCAGTATTCGGATTAACACGTGGTACTACAAAGGAACATTTTGTACGTGCTACATTAGAATCACTTACGTACCAGACGAGAGATGTGTTGGATGCTATGGAAGCAGATTCTGGTATAGACTTAAAAACTTTGCGTGTAGACGGTGGAGCCGTTAAAAATAACTTCCTCATGCAGTTTCAAAGTGATATCTTAGGAGTTCCTGTAGATCGTCCAGTCGTTCAAGAAACAACAGCACTAGGGGCTGCTTACCTTGCAGGCCTTGCTGTTGGCTATTGGAAAGACAAAGAAGAAATTGCAAAACAGTGGAAAAACGAACGAACATTTACGAACGAACTGTCTGAAGAAAAACGTAATGAACTATATGACGGCTGGAAAAAAGCTGTTAAGGCAACAAGGGAATTCAAATAAGCTCTACTTTACATGAACAAACGCGAATGCTATACTATCCACAAAGTTAATAAATAAGTTTGGACGGAGAATTGGAGAGACCACAAACCTCTTAGGAATATCCCTAAAGAGCGTTTTGTGGTCTTTTTTTTATCATTTGCCAAATATTTCCTAAAACATAAAATAAGGAGCGATATGTATGGTTTTTTCCAGTTTCAAACGTAAGGAAATATATCAATCTATGAAAGAAAAACAGCTTGACGTCCTCATTATCGGTGGAGGCATAACCGGTTCCGGTATTGCATTAGATGCAGTTACCCGTGGAATGTCAGCAGCTGTTGTAGAGATGCAAGATTTTGGAGCAGGAACATCAAGTCGTTCTACGAAACTTGTACACGGTGGACTGAGATATTTAAAACAGTTTGAAGTGAAAATGGTCGCAGAAGTTGGGAAGGAGCGAGCAATCGTTTATGAAAACGCTCCTCATGTAACAACACCAGAATGGATGATGCTTCCATTTTTCAAAGGCGGAACGTTTGGACCATTGTCTACAAATATCGGTCTTAGGATCTACGATTTTCTGGCAGGGGTGAAGAAAGCGGAACGACGGAAAATGTTTAATCGTTATGAGGCTTTAAAGCGGGAACCACTTTTGAGGCAAGAGGGATTAAAAGGTGCGGGTTATTATGTAGAATATAAAACAGACGATGCCCGTCTAACATTAGAAGTGATAAAAAAGGCAGTAGAAAAAGGAGCGAAAGCTTTAAACTATACAAAAGTAGAACGCTTATTATATGAACATGGAAACCTTGTTGGGGTTGAAGTTAAGGATCAAATTGACGGATCACGCCACCATATATATGCGAAAAAGGTTATTAACGCAGCTGGTCCTTGGGTTGATACGCTTAGAGAAAAAGACCAATCAAAACAGGGAAAAACATTACACTTAACAAAGGGAATCCACCTCGTATTTGATGGAGAACGATTTCCGTTAAAACAGGCAATTTATTTTGACACTCCAGATGGACGAATGGCATTCGCTATTCCACGTGATGGAAAAACATATGTAGGTACAACAGATACAACATATAAAGGGGATATCGGCAATCCGAAAATGACAACGGCTGACAGGAATTATGTATTAGAAGCGATCAATTTTATGTTTCCAAATGTAAATATTACACCTGAAGATGTAGAGTCTAGTTGGGCAGGATTGCGACCTCTCATTCATGAGGAGGGTAAGGACCCTTCAGACATCTCACGGAAAGATGAAATTTTTATCTCAAATTCAGGGCTTATCTCGATTGCAGGAGGTAAACTGACAGGCTTCCGAAAGATGGCGGAAAACGTTATTGATCTAGTTGCAGAACAGTTGTATAAGGAGGAAGGAAAGCAATATCCAGACTCTCAAACAAAACATATGGCTCTATCAGGAGGGGAAGTCGGTGGATCAGAAGGATATCGAACGTTTTATCAGGAACAGGTTGAGGCAGGGATACAGCTTGGTTTAACAGAAGAATCGGCGATGGAACTAACGAAACGATACGGTGGCAATGTTGTAAAAGTTTATGAACGGCTCAAGGAGGGCAAAGATACGGTTGAAAAAGAAGGGCTAGACCCTGTTGTCTATGCAACTTTAACATATGCTCTAGAAGAAGAACTTATCTATAAACCTGTTGATTACTTTATACGGAGAACAGGTGCACTTTTCTTTAATATTCAATGGGTACAGAACCAGAAACAATCTGTCATCCGCTATTTAGCAAAGGTGTTAAAGTGGACTGATGAACAAAAGCAGAATTATACAGAAGAGTTGGACCAACTTATCTATGATGCAGTGCATCCTGTAGAAAAGGATTAACTGGCATAGCAGTAAATGACATTACAATATTAAATAGAGGAATGAGACAATGCACATCATATAGAGTCCGATAACGTGGAGAAAATATAAGGTAATAACATATTGACACGCGCCGTAACCAAGAAATGCTTGGATAGAGATATTGAACTGCACCCCGATTGTTGGAGAATATCTAACAATTGGAAGTGCAGTTTCAAATATCCAAGCTTTCGATTATATATTAAAAAAATAAGAGACCAACGATTTGGTCTCTATTATAAATAATTTGCCTTTTTTTAATAAATTGCCTCGTATACATTTTTCACTTTTTCTGCAACGTAGCGGCTTCCACCTTTGTCTTCAACATTTTCAATAAGCATCGTAATCAGGATGCTAGGATTATCGCTCTCATAAGCAACAAATAGGCCGTTTTCTTGTCCCCCTTCTTCGTTCTGAGTTTGTTTTAATTCAGCGGTACCTGTTTTTCCTGCGAGAGGTACAGATGAAAGGTCGGCGACATTTCCTGTTCCGTTGGGATCTGCTATTACTGTCCGTAAGTAATCGTTTATTAAGTTCGCATGCTCTGAGGATAAGACATTTTCATGCCATACTTGTCGTTCTCCATCCTTCATTAAGTATGGTTGCACCAGATCCCCATTGTTTACAAATGGGGTATACATTGTCGCTAAGTGAAGTAAACTGACTTGGATTTGACCTTGACCATAGCCACTATCTGCCCGTAATACTTCATTTGCTAAATCCCCATTGTTCGAAATTTTTGATTGGGGGAGTGGGTATTCAAACGGAATCTTCTGTTGAAAACCAAATTGTTGCAGTCCATCTACCATTGTTTCGTTTGCGATATTAACTGCTGTTTGACCGAAATAAATGTTATCAGAATACATGAGGGCATCTTCTAAATTAACCGGTTTTCCTGGGTCTGTTACACGTCGAATCTCATAATCTCCCCATGATCCATTTTTTTGCCATGTCAATCCTTGAATATCAAAGGTTTCTTCAGGGGAAATGACATCGTTCGCTAAGGCAATCGCGGCTGTTACTGGTTTAAAGGTTGATCCTGGTGAGTATGGATTGGTAAACCGGTTTAAAAGAGGGTTCTCCTCATCATGTAATAATTTCAAATAGTAGGTCGAAGTTAATAAGTTAGCATCAAACGATGGTGTACTTACGAGTGCTAACGCTTCACCTGTTCGTGGGTCAATGGCGACAGTTGATCCTTTTTCTCCTGCCAATTCTTTATAGAGCTCTTGTTGAATATTTGCATCAATGGTTAAGTGAAGATCTTTTCCTTTTTCGGGCTGCCTTTTTACGACAGTAACCTTATCATTGCCTTTATCAATATAAATTTCAGCACCATTTTTGCCTCGTAACTCATTTTCGTAGAGAAGTTCTAATCCCCTTTTCCCAATGACATCACCTTGTTTATACCCCTCACCATTACGTTTTTCGAGTTCTTCAGCTGTTATGTCCCCTGTGTAGCCCACTAAGTGGGTAGCGGCTTCTCCCTCGGGGTATACCCGGCCGCGAACGTCGCTTTTTAAAACCCCTGGTAAAGCAAATAATTTACTTAATAACTCTTCATCTCCAGGGTTAACGGTTTGAATGGGTACAAACAAATTCGGCTTGACCCAATTTTGGTTTAACTGGCGGTCAATATAGGAAACGTCCACATTTAAAAGGTTTGATAGTTGTTCTTTAATGTCTTCCTCTTGCTCTCCTAACTCTTTCGGAACGATTCCAATATTATATAATGTGTCATTAATGGCTAGCCCTTTTCCGTTACGATCGAAGATTTGTCCACGAGGTCCTCGATTTGTTCGGAGGTGAACAGTGTCTCCGTCCTCTAATTGAGGGAATATATAACTGGGGTTCCAGTCCACATACCAACTTAGTTCATCTTCGTTTCCTTCTTTTTTTAAGATTGCTTCATGGTCAAAGGAGTAGGTCCCCGCAACAGTTTCCATTTCTACGTGAAAAGGATAGGTAATTTCAATTTGGTCCTTTTCTATTTCTTCTTCAGTTGGAGATTCAAAGGTTACGTGCACTTCTTCAACTAAGTCTCCATATATCTTTTCATATCGTTGCACCATATCTTCCTCTGTATATTGTTGCTTTGCTTCCTCAGCTAGGTAGCTTTCGTACATTTGGCTAAATTGATGTTCATTCCATAACTCGACGTATTCTTCGAAGCGGTCACTTGGCATCACTTCATCGTCTTTACATGCTGAAAGAGCGAAGATTGACCCGAATATGAGCAAACATATAACCCGTCGTTTCAAAGGTGTCACCCTTTCTATATTTTTGTCCTTTATTTTACCAAAAATTAGAAGTACAATGGTAATGTTTTTATATCCTTTTTGTAAAAAGGATTCCGAATTATGGTATGATGACACTAACAGAGTTAGAATATTTATTATTCGAGAACAACTTAATCAATGTGACAAATAGCATCAACTTAGGAGGGTTAGATCTTGAATGATTATAAAGGACTCGTAGATAATGTATATAAGCCGAATATTGTCCCTTTCTTAGTTGAAGGCGAATTTTATTATTCAATCGGAGTGAAAGCTTTTCAAAAGCATGAATTTAATAAAGCACAAAAGTGGTTAAAACGCGCAGTAGAACTTTCGCCTGATAATCCATTATATCAATGTCAACTATCCGTACTTTATACAGAGTTAGGTTCCTACCATAAAGCAAATCAAATCTTAGCAGAAGTTATGACGAAACATGGCCATGAATATGTAGATTGTTATTATTTAATTGCAAATAATTATGCACATCTAGGCCTGTTTAAAGACGCGCAAACGAATATTGAACTATATTTAGCTCAGGCACCAAAAGGTGAATTTTCAAAAGAAGCAAAGCAGTTGTTAGAAGTACTTGAGCTATATAATGAAGAAAGTGACGATGAATGGAAATTAGATGACGAGGATGACCTGTTAGCTTATCAAGAGACCGCTTTTTACCATATTGAACATGAAGAGTGGGAGCAGGCTTTGGTTTTACTTGAAGAAGTGATGGCCCTTTATCCAGACTACAAAACGGCAAAACATGATTATGCGTTTTCGTTATTTTTCTCTGGAGATGAGGAAGAAGCGATTAAGCTGGAAGAAGAATGGCTGGAACGAGATCGTCACTCATTTCATAGTCAGCTAAATTTGGCTTTGTTTTATTATTATCAAAATAAAAAGGAACTATGTAATGCTTACATAGAACCTTTTCGAAATGTCTATCCTATTCATGAACAACCAAAATTAAAATTAGCCGTGACCTTTGCTCAAACAGGACGTTATGAAGAAGCTTACCGTCGTTTTAAATCACTTGGAAAGGGAGTCGTCAAAGGACATCTATCTTATTTTAAATGGTACAGCATTGCTACTTATCGAATAGGGATGCCAGCAAAGGCGTTGGAAATTTGGGAGGATGGTTGTAAACGACATCCATACTTAGCAAATCACGATGGCCCTTGGAAAGATGATACCAAAAAACGTTTTTGAGCATATGAATAGACGTAAGAATTTGTGTCTTATACGATAGACATGACAATAATCATTGATTCAAGTGAATAAAGGGGATGAAAGAATGGCAGAGGATAAGATTTATGACGTAATCATTGCTGGAGCAGGCCCTGCCGGAATGACAGCAGCTGTCTATACATCTAGGGCAAACCTAGATACGTTAATGCTAGAGCGTGGAATTCCAGGCGGACAAATGGCAAACACGGAAGATATTGAAAACTACCCTGGCTATGATCATATTCTTGGACCAGATTTATCAAACAAAATGTTCGAACATGCGAAAAAATTTGGTGCCGAATATGCTTACGGTGATATAAAAGAGGTTAAGGATGGCAAGGAATATAAAACAGTTGTGGCTGGCAACAAAGAATATAAAACACGTGCAGTCATTATTACTACTGGTGCGAAATATAAGAAACTAGGTATTCCGGGAGAAGAAGAACTAGGTGGCCGTGGTGTCTCCTACTGTGCAGTATGTGATGGAGCTTT
Organism: Salirhabdus salicampi; assembly: GCF_024259515.1. Lineage (NCBI taxonomy): Bacteria > Bacillati > Bacillota > Bacilli > Caryophanales > Bacillaceae > Salirhabdus > Salirhabdus salicampi. The sequence continues at coordinate 109,222 of NZ_JANBWE010000004.1, forward strand.
CTTTAGAGATAAAGAACTAATTGTTGTGGGTGGAGGAGACTCTGCAGTTGAAGAAGGTGTATATTTAACTCGTTTTGCAAAAAAAGTGACAATCGTACACCGTCGTGATGAGCTTCGCGCCCAAAAAATACTTCAACAAAGAGCTTTTGATCATGAAAAGGTTGATTTCATTTGGAATACTGTCGTGAAGTCCATTAATGAGAAAGATGGAAAAGTAGGCAGTGTAACGCTTTATGATAAAGCGGAAGATAAAGAGTATGAAAAAGAAACAGATGGAGTCTTCGTATATATTGGAATGGAACCGTTAAGTGAACCATTCAAGAGCCTTGGAATTACGAATGAAGAAGGTTACATCCCAACAGATGAAAATATGCAGACAAACGTTCGGGGTGTGTTTGCAGCAGGAGATATCCGTGAAAAACACCTTCGTCAAATCGTTACAGCTACAGGAGACGGAAGTATTGCAGCCCAATCTGCACAGCAGTACATCGAAAATCTATTAGAAGAGTTAAAAGTAAAACAATAACAGAGGGTTAATAAAAGTAATTACATTTTAATCCTGTTGTAACACGCCTGAAACATTTTTGGGGTACAATATAATTAACTTAAGTATTGACCCCCTTTTAATAAATACATTTTTCGCACAGGTATAGCTACCTGTGTATTTTTTTTTGAGGAAAAACGAGGATGTAAATTTCCAAAATTCGTTCGATGGTGCTGAATATTGATTCATAGTATAATAAATATAACTGGCTTACAAATGAACGGAGAAATGAGGCTAGAGTATGCAGCGGATAACGAATTGTATTTTAAAACAAGGTAATGAAATTTTAATGTTAAAAAAACCTCGAAGAGACTGGTACTGCGCACCTGGTGGAAAAATGGAACCAGGTGAGCATATTCGTGGGTCAGTCACGAGAGAGTTTCAAGAGGAGACTGGTTTAACATTGCTACACCCTGAATTAAGAGGGGTCTTTACGTTTGTCATCAAAGAGGATGGGCAACAATTTAAGGAATGGATGATGTTCACGTTTTATTGTGAATCAAGTGAAGGCGAACGATTGGATGTATCACAAGAAGGGGAGCTGGAATGGGTTCCTGTTTCGGAAGTATTGCAAAAAGATATGGCTGAAGGTGATCGTCACATTTTTCAGCACGTCTTAACAAGTAATGAAATCATTTATGGCACGTTTACATATACGACTGACTTTACATTGCTTTCGGTAGAACTAGATATAAATGGAGTTTAGGAGGTGATCGAGTGGAACAAAAGGATATTGATCTAGTCATTATTACAGGGATGTCTGGTGCAGGGAAAACAGTTGCAATCCAAAGCTTTGAGGATTTGGGTTACTTTTGTATAGATAATTTGCCACCGGCATTATTGCCGAAATTTTTAGAGTTAATGAAAGAAAATGAGCAAAAGGATCAAAAAGTAGCTGTTGTTATGGATTTACGTGGACGGGAATTTTTTGATGCTTTATTAGATACATTGGAGCATATCGGAAAAGAAAGTGCCATTACGGAAAAAATTCTTTTCCTAGATGCAGATGATCAAGTGTTAGTAAACCGTTATAAAGAGACGAGGCGATCCCATCCACTATCTCCAGACGGTTTACCTTTAAACGGGATTCATAAGGAAAGGGGAATTCTGGATGAGTTAAGGGGAAGAGCGCAACAAATTATTAATACGTCCTCACTATCCCCAAGAGAATTACGGGAAAAAATCTTGAATAACTATAAAGAAAAGACACAACAAATCTTCTCAGTGAACTTTGTTTCTTTTGGATTTAAACATGGGGTCCCAATTGATGCCGACTTAGTATTTGATGTTCGCTTTCTGCCCAACCCCCATTATATTGACTCTATGCGTTCGCTAACAGGACTAGACAGTGATGTTTTTGAATACGTATTTAAATGGACAGAAACCCAAACATTTCTTTCTAAATTAACCGATTTACTGGAATTTATGTTACCTCAATATAAGCGGGAAGGAAAAAGTCAGATTGTTGTAGGAATTGGTTGCACCGGTGGACAACACCGTTCTGTAGCTATTTCTGAACATTTAGCTGACACGTTTTCTAAATCGTACGTAACAAACGTAACTCATCGAGAGATTGAGAGAAAGAAAGGATAATCAAATGACTACAGAGAGAAAACCGAATGTTGTTGTAATTGGGGGAGGAACAGGGATGCCCGTATTGTTGCGGGGACTGAAAAATTACCCGATTGATTTATCCGCAATCGTAACCGTGGCAGACGACGGTGGAAGTTCAGGCCGCCTTCGTAATGAGATGGCCATACCTGCTCCCGGGGATATCCGGAAAGTCATAGCGGCTATGTCAGACGTAGAACCTATGCTCTTGAAACTCTTCGAACACCGTTTTCAAAATGGGAATGGGTTATCTGGTCACTCAATGGGGAATTTATTGCTAGCAGCTATGACATCGATTACAGGTGATTTTTATGATGGGATTAAAGAAATATCTAAAGTACTAAATGTAAAAGGGAATATTTATCCTATAGCAAACCAAAACATGTATTTACATGCTGAAATGAATGATGGAACCATTGTATCTGGTGAATCAAAGATTCCTAACGCGAACAAAAAAATCCGTCGTGTTTTTTTAAGTCCCGATCATATTGAACCTTTACCGGAAGCGGTGGAATCGATTAGACAAGCAGACTTAATCGTCATTGCTCCTGGCAGCTTGTATACAAGTACATTACCTAATTTAATTGTTCCTGAAATTGGGGATGCGATTCGTTTAAGTGAGGGGAAAATTGTATACGTATGTAATGTGATGACACAGGCAGGGGAAACGGATAATTTTACTGCAGCTGACCACGTACAAGTTATCCACGATCATCTCACCCATGATTTAATCGATGCAATTGTTGTTCATAATACCCCGATTGATAAGAACATACGTAAAGTGTATGAGCAAGAGAATGCCTCGCCTGTAACATATGATCTAGAACGGTTAATCCATATGGGTCTAGAAATCATCGAGGGCGATATTATCGAATCTAAAAACAAAATGTTACGTCACAATACAGATAAAATCGCTAAATTGCTACATTCATTAATTATGTAAAGGATTAGGGGGATACAGAATGTCATTTGCTTCTGATACAAAAAAGGAATTGACGAAAGTTGAAATTGATGACTGTTGTACAGAGGCGGAATTAGCGGCTCTCATTCGTATGAACGGATCGCTTTCTTTCACGAACCGGGAATATGTACTGGATGTTCAAACGGAAAATGCAGCTATTGCGAGACGAATTTATGTCCTGATTAAACGGATTTATTTCCATCCAGTTGAACTTCTTGTAAGAAAGAAAATGAGGTTAAAGAAAAATAACGTGTATATTGTACGACTAAAAGAAGAAGTTCGTACGCTTCTTACAGATATTGAAATATTGGATGAGCCCTTTTCCTTTGTTGAATCAATAGCAAATAAATATATGAAAAAGAAATGCTGTCGTCGTTCATATTTGCGAGGAGCATTTTTAGCGGGCGGTTCTGTTAACAATCCAGAAACGTCTTCGTATCATTTGGAGATTTTTACTTTATATAAAGAACATAATGATGCGCTCTGCGAACTAATGAACCGCTTTTCATTACACTCCAGAACATTGGAACGAAAAAAGGGTTATATTACGTACTTAAAAGAAGCGGAAAAAATTACAGAGTTTCTAAATATTATTGGGGCACACCAAGCTTTGTTGAAGTTTGAGGATGTACGTATTATGCGTGATATGCGTAATTCGGTCAATCGACTCGTGAATTGTGAAACAGCGAACTTAAATAAGACGATTGGTGCTGCTTTCCGACAGGTTGAAAATATTCGCTATATTCAAAAGACCGTAGGGTTGGAAAAGCTTCCTGATAAGTTAAGAGAGCTAGCCGAAGTTCGGTTGGAAAACCAAGATGTTACATTAAAGGAACTTGGAGAGTTGTTATCAGGGAACATTAGTAAATCTGGCATCAATCATCGATTACGTAAAATTGATGAATTTGCCGAGAAGGTAAGAAAAGGTGCCATTACGTAAAATGTTTCATCATAAAAATTCCATTTCCTAACTGTTCATGATATAATAACAGAAAAAATAAAACGCTTTCATTTTGAAAGCGTCTTTTCTTATATTCATAGAATAACGTTTACACCATTGGAACGATTGGGAGGGGAATGACGGTGATAGAGAGAACAGTTACGGTCCAGTTAACAGCTGGTCTACAAGCAAGACCTGCTGCTAAATTTGTTCAAGAGGCAAATCAATTTTCTGCAGATATTTATTTAAAAAAAGACGGAAAGCGTGTGAATGCGAAAAGCATCATGGGCTTAATGAGCCTTGCTGTCGGAAATGGGGAAGACATTGTTTTACAAGCTGATGGTGATGACGCAGAAGAAGCGTTAGAAAAGCTTTCGACTTTCGTAATAGAAGAATAATATTTTCTAATCACATTTGTGAGTTGTTGAGCAATTTCGATATAACAAAACCCTTGTCATTATGACAAGGGTTTTAATCATGTTAGTCGTTTTTACTTTCCATTACTTTGTCTACAAGTCCGTATTTAAGTGCTTGTTCGGCAGACATAAAGTTATCACGATCCGTGTCACGCTCAATCACTTCAAGTGGTTGACCTGTGCGATCGGATAAGATTTTATTAATTTTATCGCGCATTTCAACGATACGTTTCGCATGAATTTGAATGTCTGCTGCTTGACCTTGCGTTCCGCCTAATGGTTGGTGAATCATTACTTCACTATTTGGAAGAGCATAGCGTTTTCCTTTTTCACCTGCAGCTAATAGGAAAGCACCCATTGATGCAGCCATACCGATACAAATCGTCGATACATTTGGTTTAATGAAGTTCATTGTATCGTAAATCGCCATACCTGCTGTAATGGAGCCACCAGGTGAATTGATGTATAGAGAGATATCCTTTTCAGGATCTTCTGCAGCTAAAAATAGCAATTGGGCAACTACTGAGTTTGCAACATTATCATCAATTGCACTCCCTAGCATAATGATGCGGTCTTTTAACAATCTTGAGTAAATATCGTAAGCACGTTCACCGCGGTTTGTTTGTTCTATTACTGTTGGAATTAAGTGCATAGTAACTCCTCCTTTTTTTATCTAGCTAACTAAACTATACTTTTATGATACAGAGTTGGTCAGTAAAGGTCAAACAAAAACCCTTCTGTACATAATATTCAAGGTGAAAGCAAACATTCCTGTTGTTCTATGTAATATTTCTATTTTCACCTAAAAATAGTAGAAGTATACGGGTATTTTCAGTTATATCCCTTGCGTTTTTTCGCTTTGAAAAGTATAATAAAAAATGCCGTTTTTATAATAACTGCCCTCGTGGTGTAACGGATAACACGCAAGATTCCGGTTCTTGTAATGGGGGTTCGATTCCCTCCGAGGGCGCTCCTTAAATGAAAGCCTCTTTTGCATAAATGCAAAAGAGGCTTTTTGTGTACGATAGATTATATGTATACATGTTAGAATGTTATGTAGGTGAGATGAATGAAAGGGGTGCTGAAAATGAATACGACAATCACATTATATATAAAAGAAAGATGCCCTTTATGTGATGAAGCAAAAGAGCTGCTTTTTCTATTTCGAGACGATTATGATTTTACTATTGAGGAAATTGACATATACCAAGACCCATATTTGCTTGAAAAGTACCATTTATCAATTCCGGTCATAAGGATAAAGAACAAGGAATTAGACGGTGCGCATCTCAATTATGGAAAAGTTGAACAATTGTTGAAAGAAACGATTACATAACATTGCATATAAGGGAAAGAACTGTTAAAATTAAAACTGCTAAAAAAGGTTATATTTTTTTGGTCTAACTGGGACACTATATGCCATAGCGGGACAAAATAAGTCCCAGAAGCAAATGGCAAAGGAGCTTGTTTATGCAAGAGATTATTCGACTACAACAGAAAATTGCTCCGGATGTTTTAACCGTATTGGAACGTCGTTACCAGTTGTTAAAGATTATAAGTTTATTACAACCAATCGGCCGTAGAAGTTTAGCTGAACAAACCGATAACCCAGAGCGACTTATCCGTTCGGACGTCGAGTTCTTCCAGGAACAAGGATTTGTCGATGTGAATGCAAAGGGAATGACAATTACACCTGAAGGAACTCATCTAGTAGAACAATTGTCGTCGGTGATGAACCAACTATCGGGTTTAGATGATTTAGAGGAACAATTACGAAAGAAATTCAATTTACAACAAGTAATTGTTGTTCCTGGTAATAGTGATGATGTTTCTCGGGTAAAACAAGAATTAGGGAAAGCTTGTGTAAAGTTTCTTCAACAAATTTTAGGAGAGCATATGACGATTGCGGTCACCGGCGGATCTACAATGTCCGCTGTCGCAAAGTCGATGAAGCCTCTAAATTATGAAAATTGTTTATTTGTACCATCTCGGGGTGGACTAGGAGAGCAAGTGGAAAATCAAGCGAATACGATCTGTGTTGAAATGGCACAAAAAGCAAAAGGTACATACAGGCTCTTATATGTTCCAGACCCGATAAGTGAAGAGTCTTACCACACATTAATAGAGGAACCAGCAGTTAAAGAAATCTTAGAAACGATTCGTCAGGCAGATGTGGTCATTCATGGTATCGGTGACGCTATGACTATGGCAGAGAGAAGAAAAACGCCTGCCCAACAACTGGAAAAGTTAAAAGATGCTCATGCTGTTGGTGAGGCATTTGGGTATTATTTTGACAAAAGTGGTGAAATTATTCATAAAGTGCGTACAGTTGGACTTCAAGTGGAGAATTTGGAAACAATTCCCCATGTGATTGCTGTAGCTGGTGGTGCTTCTAAAGCTGATGCTATCGCTTCTTATTTTAAATTAGCGCACTGTACAGTACTGATTACTGATGAAGCAGCAGCAACAATGCTTGTAAAGGGAAATTCCCTTTCTATATAAATAAAAATGATCTATATATCTTTTAAGGAGGATTTTAACAATGGCAGTAAAAGTAGGTATTAACGGTTTTGGACGTATTGGGCGTAACGTATTTCGTGCGGCTTTAAAAAATGATGAGGTTGAAATTGTAGCGATTAACGATTTAACCGACGCAGAAATGCTTGCACACCTTTTACAATATGACTCTGTACATGGCAAACTTGATCAAGATGTTACAGTTAACGGATCTAACTTAGTGGTAGGTGAACATGAAATTAAAGTACTTTCAGAGCGTGATCCTGCTCAATTAGGTTGGGGTGACCTGGGCGTTGAAGTTGTGATTGAATCAACTGGACGTTTCACACAACGTGAGGATGCGAAAAAACACCTTGATGCTGGTGCGAAAAAAGTAATTATTTCTGCTCCTGCGAAAAACGAAGACTTCACAGTTGTAATGGGAGTTAACGAAGATAAATACGATCCAGCTAGCCATCACGTAATTTCAAACGCTTCTTGTACTACAAACTGCCTTGCACCTTTTGCGAAGGTATTAAATGATAAATTCGGTCTTAAGCGTGGTATGATGACTACAGTCCATTCATACACGAACGACCAACAAATTCTAGACTTACCTCATAAGGATTACCGTCGTGCTCGTGCCGCTGCAGAAAACATCATCCCAACAACAACTGGTGCGGCAGCAGCTGTTGGAAAAGTTCTTCCAGAGCTTAACGGTAAATTAAATGGTATGGCTATGCGTGTACCGACTCCAAACGTTTCTCTAGTTGACTTAGTTGCAGAGCTTGACACAAACGTTTCTGAGGAAGAAGTTAATGCAGCATTTAAAGAAGCCGCTGAGGGTGACCTTAAAGGTATTCTTGAATATAGTGATGAGCCATTAGTATCTAGTGACTACAACGGAAGCCCAGCTTCTTCTACAATCGATGCTCAATCAACACTTGTTATGGAAGATAACTTCGTAAAAGTTGTTTCTTGGTATGACAACGAGTCTGGTTACTCAAATCGTTGTGTAGACTTGGCGGCATACTTAGCAAAAAAAGGTCTATAATAAAGACGAAATAACTCATGAAACGATTGTTTACATGGGAAAGATGATTAAGGAGGAAGGGAAAAACCCTCCTCCTTAAGGTCTTTTATGGTTAATTCCCAAAAGGGAATACATATAAGAGGTAACAAGGAACAAAAGGAGGACTATCGTTGAAGAAGAAGACAATCCGAGACGTTGAGCTCAAAGGAAAAAAGGTGTTTTGTCGAGTAGATTTTAACGTCCCAATGAGTGACGGAAAAATCACTGATGATACTAGAATTCGCGCAGCATTACCAACGATTCAACATTTAGTGAATGAAGGTGCAAAAGTTATTTTAGCCAGTCACTTAGGTCGCCCGAAGGGAACAGTTGTTGATGAGCTGCGCCTTGACCCTGTTGCCAAACAGCTGAGTGAATTACTTGACCAAACAGTTACAAAAACGGACGAAGTTGTTGGTAGTGAAGTAAACGAAGCCGTTTCACAATTAAATGATGGGGACGTCTTACTAATCGAAAACGTTCGTTTCCATCCAGGTGAAAAGGAAAACAGTCCTGAACTAGCACAGCAATTTGCAGAACTTGCAGATCTTTATGTAAATGATGCTTTTGGTGCAGCACACCGTGCTCATGCATCCACAGCGGGAGTTGCAAGTTATCTTCCAGCAGTAGCAGGACTTCTACTTGAGAAGGAATTGAATGTTCTAGGAAAAGCTCTCGAAGACCCTGATCGTCCATTTACGGCGATTATTGGTGGGGCGAAAGTTAAAGATAAAATAGGTGTGATTGATCATTTATTAGATAAAGTAGATAACTTAATTATTGGCGGTGGATTAGCTTATACATTTGTAAAGGCTAGAGGCTTAGAAATTGGTAAATCACTTTTAGAAGAAGATAAAATTGATTTAGCAAAAGAATTTATGCATAAAGCAAAAGAGAAGAACGTGAACTTCTATATGCCTGTTGATGTTGTCGTTGCAGATGATTTCTCTAATGATGCGAATAATAAAGTTGTTCCGATTGAAGAAATTCCTTCCGACTGGGAAGCGTTAGATATTGGTCCAGAAACGAGAAAACGTTACGATGAAGTCATTCAAAGTTCTAAACTGATCATTTGGAATGGGCCTATGGGTGTATTCGAGATTGATTTATTCTCAAACGGAACGAAATCCGTTGCAGCATCACTTGCAAAAACGTCTGGCTATAGTGTAATTGGTGGTGGAGACTCTGCCGCAGCAGTAGATAAATTCGGTTATGCTGATCAAATGAGTCACGTTTCAACGGGTGGCGGTGCTTCCCTTGAATTTATGGAAGGTAAAGTACTACCAGGTGTAGCAGCTCTGAATGATAAAGAATAAAGGAGAGGTGAACGATGCGCAAAAAAGTAATTGCAGGAAACTGGAAAATGAACAAATTATCTAGTGAAGTAAACAGCTTTGTAGAGGAAGCAGTAACAAAGGTTCCTTCTGATGAAAAAGTAGAGAGTGTTGTTTGTGCTCCGTTTGTCTATTTACCACAGTTAGTCGAGCAAACGAAAGGGACGGAGTTAAAAGTTGGTGCTCAAAACATGCACTTTGAAACAAGTGGTGCGTATACAGGTGAAGTAAGTCCAACAATGTTAAAAGACATTGGGGTAACTTATGTCGTGATCGGTCACTCAGAAAGAAGAGAACTGTTTAATGAAACAGATGAGACAGTTAATAAAAAGGCAAAAGCTGCATTTGATCATGGTTTAACACCTATTATTTGTGTAGGTGAAACACTTGAGCAGCGTGAAAGCAATGAAACGAAAAGCGTTGTTGAAGACCAAGTGGTTAAGGCGTTAGCTGGCCTAACAGAAGAACAAGTGAAAGCTTCTATTATTGCTTATGAACCAATTTGGGCAATTGGTACAGGTAAAACAGCATCTTCCGAGGATGCAAATGAAGTGTGTGCTCACGTGCGTGAAGTTGTAAAACAGTCTGTTTCTGCTGATGCTGGTGAAGCTGTACGTATTCAATACGGAGGTAGTGTAAAGCCTGCAAACGTTGACGAACTATTAGCTCAATCTGATATTGACGGCGCTTTAGTAGGTGGCGCAAGTTTAGAAGCGGAGTCCTTCCTAAAATTAGTGGAGGCAGGTACAAAATGACGAACAAACTAGCAGCACTAATCATCTTAGATGGCTATGCTCTTCGTGACGAAGTGATGGGGAATGCTGTTAAACAGGCTAATACACATAACTTTGACCGTTATTGGAACGAGTTCCCACATTCCACACTAAAAGCGTCAGGAGAAGCGGTAGGCTTGCCTGAAGGACAAATGGGAAATTCGGAAGTAGGGCACTTAAATATAGGTGCAGGTCGAGTAGTATATCAAAATTTGACGCGTATTCACTTATCTATTCGTGATAAGAGCTTTTTCGAAAACGAAGTATTAGTTAATGCCGTAAAGCATGCGAAAGAGAATGGCAAAGCCCTCCATATTTTAGGTTTACTTTCTGACGGTGGTGTACATAGCCATATCCACCATGTATATGCGTTATTAGAACTCGCTTCGCAACACGGATTAGAGAAAGTATACGTTCACGGCTTCCTTGACGGACGCGACGTTGGACCAACAACAGCGAAACAATATATTGCTGAAACAGAAGATAAGATGAGGGAATTTGGTGTAGGACAGTTTGCGACGATTTCAGGACGTTACTATGCTATGGACCGGGATAAGCGTTGGGAACGTGTTGAAAAGGCTTATCGCGCGATGGTTTACGGTGATGGACCACAATTCACAAGTGCAACAGAAGTCGTTGAATCTTCTTATAACGAAGAGGTACATGATGAATTTGTCATTCCATCTGTCATCACGGATAACGGTGCCCCAGTAGGGACGGTAGAAGAAGGAGATGCGATGATTTTCTTTAATTTCCGTCCTGACCGTGCAACACAACTTACAAACACGTTTACAAATGCGGATTTTAACGATTTTGACAGAGGTGAAAAAGCACCGAACAACACACACTTCGTAACTTTCACTCAATATAGTGATGATATTGATGCCCATGTAGCATTTGGACCAAATATGCCTACAAACACGATTGGGGAAGTAGTGGCGAAAAACGGTTTAACACAACTACGTATTGCTGAAACAGAAAAATATCCCCACGTTACGTATTTTATGAATGGTGGAAGAGAAGAGAAGTTTGAAGGAGAAGACCGCATTTTAATAAACTCTCCTAAAGTTGCAACATACGATCTTCAACCTGAAATGAGTGCTTATGAAGTTACTGACGCCCTTTTAAACGATATTGAACAAGGTAATCATAATGTTACGCTTCTAAACTTTGCCAACCCTGATATGGTGGGTCACTCAGGTAAATTAGAACCGACAATTAAAGCAGTTGAAGTTGTCGACGAATGTTTAGGCAAAGTTGTTGATAAAATATTGGAAAAGGGTGGACAAGTCATTATTACAGCTGACCATGGGAATGCTGATGAAGTGACAACCCTGGAAGGTAAACCGATGACAGCTCATACAACAAACGCCGTACCTGTTATTGTGACAAAAAAGGGACTAGAGTTAAGAGAAGACGGAATTTTAGGTGACTTAGCTCCAACATTATTAGATTTGCTGCAAATTGAACAACCAGCAGAAATGACTGGAAAATCATTGATTAAAAAATAAGAAGGAGAGATATTTATGCCTTACATTACAGATATTTACGCAAGAGAAGTACTTGATTCCCGTGGTAACCCGACAGTTGAAGTAGAAGTGTACACCGAGTCAGGTGCTTTTGGTACTGCATTAGTTCCAAGTGGAGCTTCTACAGGTGAATATGAAGCGGTTGAACTCCGTGATGGAGATAAAAGTCGTTACTTAGGTAAAGGGGTTCAAAACGCAGTTAAAAATGTAAACGAAATTATTGCTCCTGAAATTGTTGGTTATGATGTAACTCGCCAAGTTGACATTGATGAAAAAATGATTGAAATTGATGGTACAGATAACAAAGGGAACTTAGGTGCTAACGCTATCCTAGGTGTATCCATGGCTGTCGCTCATGCAGCTGCAGATTTTGTAGGGCTTCCACTATACCAATACTTAGGTGGATTCAACGGAAAAACACTTCCAACACCAATGATGAACATCTTAAATGGTGGAGAGCACGCTGATAACAACGTTGATATTCAAGAGTTTATGGTTATGCCTGTTGGTGCTCCGTCTTTCAAAGAAGCATTACGTACAGGTGCCGAGATTTTCCACGCATTAAAAGCTGTATTAAAGGATAAAGGGTTAAACACAGCTGTAGGTGATGAAGGTGGATTCGCGCCGAACCTAAAATCTAATGAAGAAGCATTAGAAACAATTGTTGAAGCGATTGAAAAAGCTGGATATAAGCCAGGTGAAGAAGTAAAACTAGCTATGGACGTTGCTGCTTCTGAAATTTATGAAGATGGAAAATATAACTTAAAAGGTGAAGGTGTAACTCGTACTTCTGAAGAAATGGTAGCATGGTACGAAGAAATGGTAAACAAGTTCCCAATTGTTTCGATTGAAGACGGACTAGACGAAAATGACTGGGATGGATTTAAGCTCCTTACAGATCGTATCGGTGACCGCGTTCAGCTGGTAGGTGATGACTTGTTTGTAACAAACACAGAACGTCTTTCCCGCGGTATTGAACAAGGCATTGGAAACTCTATTCTCATAAAAGTGAACCAAATTGGTACACTTACTGAAACATTTGAAGCAATTGAAATGGCAAAACAAGCAGGTTACACTGCTGTTATTTCTCACCGTTCTGGTGAAACAGAAGATGCTACTATTGCTGACATTGCTGTTGCAACAAACGCAGGTCAAATTAAAACAGGTGCTCCATCACGTACAGACCGTGTGGCGAAGTACAACCAACTTCTACGCATCGAAGATTTACTAGGTGGAGTTGCACTTTACGCTGGCGACAACGCATTCTACAATTTGAATAAGTAATGAAAGAAAAAGAGGTGCACCTGCACCTCTTTTTTTATACATCTTCTTCATGTACCCAACTTGTTTCCTCTTTACTTACCGGGCAATAAGGGAAGGTTTCGTTTTCTCGTAATTCCACTCTTCTACCTGATTGGCAAATATATTTTCCTTTTTTCGGCACACCTTGACCAGTACGGTATTGCCTCATCTGTTCAGGCATACGTATACACCTCCTGTATATGTGGGTACAGAATTAGTTTTCGCCACATGCAACAAAGTTATCAACAAAAAAGGAACTTAGCTTTATGTGCTAAGTTCCTTTACATCTTTTAGTTAACCGTTTGTTACTTCCTTAACAATTTCAACGACTTCTTCAGCAGTTGAAGCAGCTAAGAATTTATCCTTTAGGTTCGCCAAATCTTCTTTAGAAAGTTGTGCAATTTGTGATCTTGCCGGCAAAATTGATGTTGCACTCATACTAAATTCATCTAGCCCAAGGCCAAGTAGTAATGGTATTGCAATTGGATCGCCGGCCATTTCACCACACATGCCTGTCCATTTACCTTCGCTATGAGCAGCTTCTATAACGTTATGAACTAAGTTTAAGATTGCAGGGTGGTATGGTTGATATAAGTATGATACCTTCTCATTCATACGGTCTGCCGCCATTGTATATTGAATTAAGTCGTTTGTTCCGATGCTAAAGAAATCAACTTCTTTAGCGAACTGTTTAGCGATAACTGCAGTTGACGGAATTTCAACCATAATACCAATTTCAATGTCATCTTTTACGTTAACACCTTGCTCAACGAGTTGTTCTTTTTCTTCAAGCAACAGCTTTTTCGCTTCACGGAACTCTTCTAATGTTGAGACCATAGGGAACATAATTTTTAAATTTCCATACTCACTTGCACGTAAAAGTGCGCGCAATTGAGTGCGGAAAATATCATCTCTCTCAAGACAGAAGCGAATTGCCCGGAATCCTAAGAACGGATTTAGTTCTTTCGGTAGTTCCAGGTAATCAAGCTCTTTGTCACCGCCGATATCTAATGTACGAACGACAACTGGCTTGTTTTCCATCTTTTCAAGAACGGTTTTATAAGCATCAAACTGTTCATCTTCAGTTGGAAGACTATTTTTACCCATGTATAAGAATTCGGTTCTATATAATCCTACGCCTTCGCCACCATTACGTAATACACCGTCTACATCTTCAGGTGTACCAATGTTTGCAGCTAGCTCAACTTGAACGTTATCGGCAGAAATCGTTGGTTGATCCTTTAATTTCGCCCATTCTTCCTTCTTCGCTGCGAATTCTTCTTGTTTTTGACGATAGGATGCAATTTGATTATCGGTCGGATTGATGAGAACATCACCATCTAATCCATCGACGATAATAATATCCCCAGCTTGTACATCTTTCGTCACCGTTTTCGTACCTACTACAGCTGGAATCTCTAAAGATCTTGCCATAATAGCAGAATGGGAAGTTCTTCCGCCAATATTCGTCGTGAACCCTTTTACATACTGTTTATTTAACTGTGCTGTATCAGACGGAGTTAAGTCGTCTGCAATGACAATTACCTCTTCATTAATTAAGGCAGGGTCCGGGAAAGTTACTTGTAGTAAGTGAGCCATAACCCGTTTTGTAACGTCCTGAATATCTGCAGCACGCTCCCGCATATATTCATTGTCCATGCTCTTAAACATGTCAATAAACATATTGGCTACCTCATCTAAAGCTGATTCAGCGTTTACATTTTCGTTTTGAATTTTATCTTTAATTGGTTGTATTAACTCAGGGTCATTCAAGACAAGAAGATGAGCAGAGAAAATCTCTGCATGCTCATCTCCTATAGCTTGCTTTGTATGTTCACGAATTTTTTCTAATTCAGACTTCGAAACGTTTAGAGCTTCCTCTAGTCGTTTTACTTCAGCTTCAACTTCTACAACCGCTTTCTTTTCGTACGAAAGATCAGGGGACTCTAGAACGTATGCTTTCGCAATGGCTATTCCATCGGAAGCACCAATCCCTTTTAACTGACTCATACCGTTATTCCCCCAGACCTTCATTCTTCAATAAATCTGCTAATGCTTGTAATGCCTCTTCTTCATCTGAACCTTCAGCAGTGATTTTAATTTCGGCCCCTGAAGGGATTCCTAATGACATAACGCCCATAATAGACTTTAAGTTAACGGATTTTTCCTTATACTCTAAGTTTATATCTGATTGAAAAGCGCTTGCTTTTTGTACAAGTACTGTTGCTGGACGAGCATGAACGCCCTCTGATGCTGTGATTGTGAATGTTTTTTCTACCATGTTGTTCCTCCTGTGATTCAAAAATTAGATTATAGTCCTATTATGCCATATTTTTTATGAAACATAAACCTAGGAGTTTTGAATTGGTTTTTTGAATGTTCCAAGTAGGAATGCCGTCACAACAGTTCCCACTATTATAGCTAAACCGTATAGAAGTACGTTAGAAATAGCGTTTGGTATAAATAAGACGAAAAATCCTCCGTGTGGTGCTTGTAATGTTGTATTAAAAGCCATTGACAGAGCACCTGTTACCGCTGAACCTACCATGATTGAAGGGATGACACGTAACGGATCGGCCGCTGCAAATGGAATCGCACCTTCGGTAATAAAGGAAATCCCCATTGCTGCTGTAGATGGCGCTGCCTTTCTTTCTTCACTCGTAAATTTCTTTTTATAAAGAACGACAGCTAATGCAATACCTAATGGAGGTGTCATACCAGCGGCCATTACAGCCGCCATCGGTGCAGTGACTCCGCTGGCCAATAACCCGGTACCAAATACATAGGCCGCTTTGTTCACGGGTCCCCCCATATCAAAGGCCATCATTGCTCCTAAAAGTAAACCTAGAATGACAGCATTTGCGTCATTTAAACTTGATAACCAATGGGACAGTCCAGTATTAATAGCGCTCACCGGTTCATTAATTACATATAACATAATAAGACCAGATAGTCCTACTCCAAGAACAGGAATAAATAAAATGGCTTTAATTCCTTCTAACCACTTTGGTAATCCTTTTAACAAGTAATGAAGTCCTACAACTATATAACCGCCTAGAAAACCTGCAATAATTCCGCCTAAAAAGCCTGCATCAGAACTATTTGCCAACATACCTGCAACCATTCCAGCAGTAAAACCAGGTTTATCGGCTATGCTCATTGCGATAAAACCAGCAAGGATTGGGACCATTAACCCGAATGCATTGCCGC
Organism: Salirhabdus salicampi; assembly: GCF_024259515.1. NCBI lineage: Bacteria > Bacillati > Bacillota > Bacilli > Caryophanales > Bacillaceae > Salirhabdus > Salirhabdus salicampi. Next base: position 125,410 of record NZ_JANBWE010000004.1, read on the forward strand.
CACCTATAGTCATTAGAGCTTCAGCAAATGGGTGATAAGATGGGTGTTCAGGGTCAAACGCATTAATGCCAAAAATGAAAGAGATTGCAATTAAAATTCCTCCTGCTACAACAAATGGTAGCATATGAGAAACCCCGTTCATTAAGTGCTTATAGAATCCTCGTCTTTCTGTTCTCTCATTGGATCCATTTCCTGATCCATCCCCTTTATAAATGGGAGCATCTTTTTTCATCGCTCTCTCAATTAAATGGTCAGTCTTATGAATAGCATTTCCTACACTTGTTTCAATAACTCGTTTTCCTTTAAATCGGTTCGTTTCCACTTTCGTATCGGCTGCAACTATAATGACATCAGCGTTTTCAATCTCTTCGCTTGTTAGAACATTCTTCGCTCCACCAGAACCTCTTGTTTCTACTTTCATATTAACACCGAGTTTCTTTGCAGTATCCTTTAATTTATCCGCTGCCATATACGTATGGGCAATACCTGTTGGGCAAGCGGTAACGGCTAACAGGTGAATATCTGATGACTGTTCAACGGGTTCTTCATTTCCTTGATCAGCTTCTTTTTCGTTTACAGCTTTTATTACGTCCTCTACCGTTGTAGCGCTTTCAAGTTTAGCCCGAAATGATTCATCCATTAAATAGGATGATAATTTGGATAATGCTTCTAAGTGCTCATTGGAAGCACCTTCAGTAGCAGCAATCATAAAAAATAGGTGTGCTGGTTGCCCGTCTAGTGAGTCATAATCAACCCCATCAGTGGAGCGTCCGAAGACAATGGCAGGGTTACGGACGGCATCTGTTTTTGCATGGGGAATCGCAATCCCTTCACCAACACCAGTTGTGCTTTGACTTTCTCTGGCGAGTATAGCCTCTTTGAAACGGGATTTATCTGAAAGATATTTTCCTGCATCTAATGTTTCTATTAACTCATCAATCACGTCTTCCTTTGAAGTAGCTGATAAGTTCAGGACAACTGTATCTTCTGTTAATAGCTCAGTTATTTTCAATTTATTTACCCCCTAATAGTTGTAATATTTATGTGATTGAGTAAATTTTCCACATCTTCTTTTGTACATAAATCAAGATTAAAAGCAGTTGCTGATCCAGTTGCTACTCCATATTGAAAGGCTTCTTTTTCGTTTTTATTTGTAATATAAGAAGAGATAAATCCCGACAACAATGAATCACCTGCTCCGACAGTATTTTTGACCTCACCTTGTGGCACATCAGCCTTGTACTGTACAAAGTTGTTAACAAATATTGCTCCTTTTTCTCCTAGTGATACGATGACATTTTCAACCCCATCTTCGACGAGCTGTTCAGCATACTTCACTGCATCTTGAACAGTTTGAATACTTGTATTAAATAACTCTCCAAGTTCATGGTGATTTGGTTTGATTAAAAAGGGTTTCTTCTTAACTAATTGTTCAAGAGACTTGCCGGAAGTATCAACAACAAAAGGGACGTTGCGATTTTGACATATATTCGTAATTTGTTCATAAAAATTGTCGGGTAACGAATTGGGTAAACTGCCAGCTAATATGAGTAAATCATCTTCGTTCAGTTGTTGAATATTGGTTAACAGTTCATGCTGCTTTTTTGACGAAATGGTAGGACCAGATCCATTTAATTCCGTTTCTATTTGTGATTTGATTTTCACGTTAATCCTTGTGACATCATCGATCTCGGTAAAGTTATGCTTTACATTCTCACGTCCCAGAAATTCGGTAATAAATTGCCCTGTAAATCCACCGACAAAGCCGAGCGCTATATTCTCAACGTGTAAGCGGGACAAGATCCTTGAAACATTAATGCCTTTTCCACCAGGATAATATTGGCTTTTTGTTGCCCGATTTAATTGCCCTTCATGAAAGTTTTCTGCCATAACAAAGTAATCAACAGAAGGGTTTAAAGTACAGGTGTATATCATGATGACACAACCTTTACGTTAGTTTTTTCTTTGAGTATTTCTTCATATTTTTGCGGTATTGTGTTTGTCACTAAAGTTGCCTTGTCTAATGATGAAATTCGAGCAAAGGTAACTTCATGTAACTTTGAGTTATCCGCGAGCATAAACTGCTCTTGACTTAAGGAAAGTGCTAGTTTTTTTATCTCGGCTTCTTCTGGATCGGGGGTCGTATATCCATGCTCTGGATGAAAACCGTTTGCGCCTAAAAAACATTTATCAAAGCGATAAGAACCGATGCTTTCCATTGTTTTTTGTCCAATTAGTGCTCTCGTTTTCCCTTTTATGAATCCGCCAGTTAAATACGTCTTTATGTTGTAATCAGAGAGCCACTCCACATGGCTCAAGCCGTTTGTAACGACTACGATGTCTTTCTCTCTTAAAAATGGAATCATTTGCATTGTTGTTGTGCCCGCATCGAGGAAAATGCAATCTCCATCCTCAACCAACTGAGCAGCATACCTGCCAATCGCCTGTTTTTCAGTTGAGTACTTTGTTGATTTTTCGGAAATGCTTAATTCTTCACCCTTTTGCTTCATATATACGGCGCCACCATGAACACGTTTTAAATAATTTTCGTTCTCTAACTGGCTTAAATCCCTGCGAATAGTAGAGTCTGAGGACGAAGTCACTTCAACTAATTCATGGATGGTTACGTTCTGTTTCTCTTTTAATAGATTTAAAATAATTTGATGACGTTCAGGAGTAAGCAATTGACAACCTCCTTTCAAAAACTATCATAACGTAAGCCCTTTCATAAATCAATCAAAATCTTTCATTAATAATCAAAAATCGTCATTTTCTTTCAAGGAAATATTTATATTATTGATGAAATCCATTAACATGATTAGTCTTGCCCGTAGGCTTGTTTTATGCTACATTTGTTTTATGGATTTGTGCGCTAGATAATGGAGGTGTAACAACATGTATGGCTTGTTAGTAACGTTGTTAATCATTGATGTAATACTATTGATAGTACTTGTCCTTTTACAAACTGGGAAAAGTGCCGGACTGTCGGGAGCAATTTCCGGAGGTGCTGAACAATTATTCGGTAAGCAAAAAGCACGGGGATTAGATGCCGTTTTACACAAAGCGACGATTGTAACGGGTGTACTGTTTTTTGTACTCACGTTCTTGCTTGGATATATCGTATAGTAGGAGAACAGCAAGTAAAAGGCTTGCTGTTTTTTTGTGTATGTAAGTATTACCAATTATTTCCGTTAATGATGTTACATAATCTTTTGGGAAAATATAATAAAGGAGATGAGCAAAATGAAGATAAAGACACCTGAACCTTTTACATTTGAAGCAGGACAAAGAGCTGTCCTATTATTACACGGATTCACCGGTCATTCCGCAGATGTTCGTATGTTAGGGCGCTATTTACAAAAAAAAGGATACACATCTCACGCACCAATCTATAGAGGACACGGTGCTCCACCAGAAGAGCTCGTCAAATATACACCAGAAGATTGGTGGGAAGACGTACAACATGCTTTACATCATTTAAAAATGAAGGGATATGATGAGATCGCTGTTGCAGGCTTATCATTAGGTGGAGTGCTCGGGTTAAAGTTAGCTTATTCAGAACCGATTACTGGCGTAATTCCAATGTGTTCACCAATGTTTTTTGACAATGAAACGCAATTGAAGAGTGGATTTCAACAATTTGCAAAGGAATATAAGCAACTGGAACAAAAGCCGCATGAACAAATTGAGGCTGAAATTAAAGAGTTAATGGACAACGCCATGAATACATTTGAGGCATTGGAGCAGTTCTTAAAAGAAGTACATGATCACATTGACGAAATTTACACACCTACTTTTGTCATTCAAGCCCGTAAGGATGAAATGATTAATACAGAAAGTGCAAATTATATATATGACGAAGTAGAAACGGATGAAAAACAAATTAAGTGGTATGAAGAGTCAGGACATGTTATTACCCTGGACAAAGAGAAGGATCAGTTACATGAAGATATCTTTCATTTTTTAGAAACACTTGATTGGTCTGACCGTTAATGTGGGATACTACTAATATGGAAAAGAACGGAAGGTGATGTTTTTGAACACATTAAAAGAGCGGATAATGGAACATTTCCATGAAAACGCGAAACCACTATCAGTGGATGAAATTGAGGAAATTTTTAAGTTGCAAGGTTCGAATGATTTTACCGAATTGATGAAAACATTAAATGAGCTGGAACAAGAAGGAGAATTAGTCCGTACACGAAAAAACCGGTACGGCATCCCTGAAAAAATGAACTTAATTCGGGGTAAGGTGCAAATGCATGCAAAAGGATTTGCTTTTTTAATTCCAGATGATGAGGGTCGGGACGATGTCTTTATCCCTCAGGCTCATTTGCATTCTGCCATGAATGGGGATAAAGTGTTAGTCCGAATTGATTCTGGTGGAGGAGAAGGGCAACGTTCTGAAGGTACAGTGATTCGCATATTAGAACGGAATCTTGATACCATTGTTGGAACATATGATGATAACGGTCAATTTGGATTTGTCGTTGCTGATGATAAACGAATTCCAAACGATATATTCATCCCGAAGGAAGCTGCTAACGGGGCGGTAGATGGTCATAAAGTGTTAGTGAAAATAACAAAGTTCCCTGAAGAACGCATGAGTGCTGAAGGGGAAGTAATTGAAATATTAGGCCATAAAAATGATCCGGGAATCGATATTTTATCCATTATTTATAAACATGGCATTAAGTCTGATTTTCCTCCAGAAGTTTTAGAGCAAGCGACAGAGGTTCCGGACGAAATTGATCCAAATGAAATTGAACATCGTCGCGATTTACGTGATGAAGTTATCATAACAATCGATGGGGCAGATGCAAAGGACCTCGATGATGCTGTCCATGTAAAACGTCTTGAAAATGGAAATTACAAACTGGGTGTCTATATTGCGGACGTATCGTACTATGTAAAAGAGAATAGTCCAATCGATAAAGAGGCATTAGAACGTGGGACAAGCGTTTATTTAACAGACCGTGTTATTCCGATGATTCCGCACCGCCTTTCAAATGGCATTTGTTCCTTAAACCCACAGGTAGATCGTTTAACCCTTGGCTGTGAAATGGAAATTAACAAGCAAGGTGAAGTTGTAAAACATGAGATTTTCCAAAGTGTGATCAACACAACTGAGCGGATGACTTATACAGATGTAAACAAAATCTTACTAGATAAAGATGAAGAATTACGAATAAAATATGATGCCATTGTGCCAATGTTAGAAGACATGGAAAACTTAGCAGCCATTTTACGAAGCAAACGAATGGAACGTGGGGCAATAGACTTCGACTTTAAAGAAGCGAAAGTGGAAATTGATGATGAAGGAAAAGCAGTGGATGTCGTATTACGGGAACGTTCAGTGGCTGAAAAACTCATCGAAGAATTTATGTTAGCCGCTAATGAAACGATTGCTGAACATTTCCATTGGATGAATGTTCCGTTTATTCACCGTATCCACGAAGATCCGGATCCAGCGAAACTGCAAACCTTCTTTGAGTTTATTGCCAACTTAGGCTATGTCGTGCGGGGAACCTCAAATGACATTCATCCGAAGGCGTTGCAAAACGTACTGGAGGAAGTAAAAGGTACAGATGAGGATATGGTGATTTCCAAACTAATGTTGCGTTCAATGCAGCAGGCGAAATACGACCCGAAAAGTGTAGGGCACTTTGGTTTATCTACTGATTTCTACACTCATTTTACTTCACCAATCCGTCGTTACCCTGATTTAATCGTACACCGACTCATTCGAACGTATCTTATTGAAGGGAACTTGGATAAGAAAACACAAGAGCATTGGAAGGAGAGGCTTCCGGAGATTGCTCGTCACACGTCCGCTATGGAAAGACGTGCAGTTGATGCCGAACGTGAAACAGATGATCTGAAAAAGGCGGAATTCATGCAAGGCAAAATTGGTGAAGAGTTCGACGGTGTCATTAGCTCTGTTACAAACTTTGGTTTGTTTGTGGAACTGGCCAACACAGTTGAAGGTCTTGTTCATGTAAGTTATTTAACTGATGACTACTATCATTTTGATGAAAGACATTACGCAATGATTGGCGAAAGAACCGGAAATATCTTCCGGGTAGGGGATGAAATAACGGTACGATGTGTTAATGTGAATTTAGATGAACGGGTAGTTGACTTTGAAATTGTCGGTATGAAACCACGCAAAGAGAGGCCGAAAAAAGCCAGACCGACAGTGATTAAAGCTAAGGAAAAAAAAGAAAAGAAAAAACCGGATGGACCTAAAGGGAAAGAAAAAGGGAAAAAAGGGAAAAAGGCTAAGAAACCTTTTTATGAAGGTGTTCGTAAAAAGAAGAAAAAATAACAGATCGGTTAACCGATCTGTTATTTTTGTTTAGCATTTGTACGATCACCTTACCCAAAAACCGTGCATCATCCACGGGTCCTGGATATCAAATGCATCTTTATATGGTAGATGCTCATATGCATGCTCGGAAAAGTCAACCCATAAATTGTAGTCCGAAGAATAGGTATTTAAAGCTCGAATTACAGTATCTATCAGTCCAGGTTGTTCGAAATGATCATTCCAAAAATAAATGAATTGAAGATACCATTGATCTTTGCGGTCCTCTTTCAAAATAAAAAACCTTGATTTTTCTTCATTATAATAAAATGTGCATCCCTCTAAGTATTCATCGGAAAAGAGGAGATAATCGTATGGGAACGGATAATAACATTCGTAAGGAAACATGCCTAATGCACTTTCTTTCACCGATGCTAACCATGCACGTTTTTCAGTAATGGTTTCCGCAGTCTGCCATAACGGACCGGGTTTACCATAGATGTTTTTCGGGTGTATAAGCTTAGATGAATAAACGGTTGTGTGACTTTGCATACCTAATTTTTGTAATACTTTACGTGCTGAAATATTATTTCGTTGTGTGTTGGCGCCAATCCATTTTACAAAAGATTTTCTTTTCAGCTCTTCAATAACTGTTTTCATTAATTCAGTCGCGTATCCTTTCGCCGTAAAACGACGGTCACTTCTTAAGCGCCCTAACATAGCAAAATGGTTTGCGAAAAGGGAGTATCCTGCAATCGTAACTAAGTTTTCATCTCGAAATAAGCCGTACATTTCATGACGTTCACTCTTGACTAAGTCTGAAAAAATCCGGATGACATAGTCATCTTCAATACCAGTATCCATTTGCTCCAAAGATGGTAAGTCGGACTGTTGTAACTGCCGAATTTGTAGTGTATCTTGTGGCATCTTCTGTCCCCCAGTGTAAAAGTTTCCAGTTCCATATTCTCACAGGACATGATTTGTTGTCTATACAGATCATCTACATTTAGTTTGAAGTTCTCTTCTGGGCTCAATGATTGGACGGGTAACTTTTGTTACCGGATTTGAACCTAAGATAAAAGTAATCATAGTACCAAATAAAAACAGAAATACATAAACATTGGCGTTAATCATTACCTCGATAACAGGTGTAGTATCTAATAGTTTCACTACAATGCCATGTAATAAATAAATATACAAGGTGCGCTCCCCTAGTTTTGAGTAGAACGTTCTTCGCCATGGTACGACGGATAAAAAGGCGAATGTCGTTAAAAATACGAGTCCGTATATCATTAGGCGAACAATCGCACCGATTTCAGGATTTACACCAATGGTTGTATAGGATGATGAGGCAAGTAACCAATCCCGGGGCACATCGTGTAAAAACAGCATATAGCAAATTAATAGCGTGCCTAGTACATATATACTTAGTATTCGTAAGCCGCGTTGCCGTAACAATGAAAAATGTTCCTTTTCTAAATAATACCCAAGTAAAAACAAGGGGAAGAAAACAAACGTCCGAGATAAACTTAAAAAGGTTCCGATTGTAGGAATAAAGCCAATAAAAACACCAATCCCAATACTTATGAGAAGTGAATATTTCACCTTTGCGAACAGAAGTAACAGGAAATGCCAGCCGACAAAACTTAATAAAAACCATAACGTCCAATGGGGATCAAACAGTGTGAATTCCAAAGTGTGAGTTTGAAACGTAAAATAAGCTGTATATAATAACTGAAAAATAAAATAAGGAAATAACACTTTATAACATACTTTCTTGACATATCCTTTTTTGAATACATTTTTGGCAAAATATCCGGCAATAAGGATAAAGGCGGGCATATGAAATGTGTAAATAAATTTATAAAACGCTTGTAGAAAGGTTGACTCGTGCCGATATGGACTTACCATGTGCCCGATAACAACTAAGAGAATTAATAAAAATTTTGCATTGTCGAAGTAATAGATTCTTTGCGAAGCCGTGTGACCTGTCACATTATCACCTCACATTGATGTTGACACATTTTCTATGTTTATGTAGAAAAACAACAATAATTGCTTAAAAATAAAAAATACAGAAGGGGAATCCCCGTCTGTATTTTTATATTAGAATTTCAATATCGCTATCTTCTTTTAGGTTTTCAATGACTTGTGCCATTTGTTCTTGTTGCTTTTGACGTTGGATTTCATCTTTAAGCATTTCTTCTACTTCTTCAAGTTCAGGAATTTCATCACCCATTTGTTCTTTATACATATCGTAATATTCTTGGATTTCTTCATCGGTTACTTCAACTTCGCCAATCTTGTCCTCTAGAAACTGGTTTGTTTTAATTTGATTAGCGATTTCGGAACGTAACTTTTCTTCTGTTAAGTTATGCTGTTGAAGGATATCAGCAAAATCCTCGTCACTTTCATATTGAGATTTTACGAAATCAAACTGTTCTTCAATTTCCTCTTCGCTTGCTTCGTATCCATTTTGGTCAGCGTAAAATAAAACAACCTTTTGTCCGATTAATTGGTCTAATGCACTTTCTTTAATTTGGTTGGCTATTTCTTCATCTTCGGGGTCTTGTCCTTGTTGAGCAAAATATTGTTCCGTCTGCTCATACAACATGTTATAGTCTTCACCTTTAATTTCCATTCCATTAACGGTTGCAACTGTTGTATCATCTTCAATTGCTTTACCCTCTTCATTATTGTTTTCTTGAGAGCAAGCTGCCAAGATCATCAACATTATAATGACACCAAATAGTGTTTGTTTTTTCAACAAATTCATCACTCCTTCATCTATATTTGTCCATTCAATCATGTTTTTACCTGTTATGCAAGTAAAGTGAAAGGGTGTCGATTGGCAAATTGGCGTGGTAATGGGCGGCAGCGGTGTTCTTTACAATCACATAACAATCATGTAACGAAGGAAAATGTCTTTATTTATTAGAATAACCATGTTTAGGAGTGATAAGACTTGAAAGGAACTAGTTTTTTGATACAATATGTTGTACTGAAGAGGAGGAAGAAACATGGCAAAAGGTCAAGGTAAAGCCATAGCGCAAAATCGTAAAGCATATCATGATTTTTTCATTGAGGAAACTTATGAGGCTGGTATTGTACTACAAGGTACCGAAATCAAATCGATTCGCGCTGGGAGAGTGAACTTAAAAGATGCATATGCCCGTATTCATAGAGGGGAAGTTTATGTTTATAATATGCACATATCTCCGTATGAACAAGGAAATCGTTTTAACCACGATCCGGTTAGGACGCGAAAGTTACTATTACACCGTAAGGAAATTAATAAATTAATTGGTGAAACTCAACAACAAGGATATTCCTTAGTACCAGTTAAGATGTACATTAAGAATGGCGTAGCGAAATTACTTATAGGCTTAGCAAAAGGTAAGAAGAAATACGATAAGCGGGAAGACTTAAAACGGAAACAAGCAAAACGGGATATTGAGCGAGCAATGAAAGATCGTGATTAATCTTGAAAAATGTTGCGAATATGTTATAATGTAAAAACGCAGTTGAGCAAAACCTATTTTAATCCGGGGACGTTACGGATTCGACAGGGATAGGTCGAGCTTAGGTTGCGAGCCGAGGCGACGACTCGTAAAACGTCATCAGTTATAATAACTGGCAAAGAAAACAATTACTCTTTAGCAGCTGCCTAAGCAGCACTAAAGGATCCTTCCTACCATCGCCCGTGTGGTAGATTGAAGGGTCTCAAACGAAGCGGGCTACGCTGTTCAGTCGCAGTCTGAGGCTGGCAGAAGAGAACAATCAGACTAGTCCTATGGAAGCCTGTCGATAGGCTGAAATAGTGGCGAAAGATAATATATCGACTACGCTCGTAGAAGCTTAAGTGCCGATATCTCTGGACGTGGGTTCGACTCCCACCGTCTCCACCATACATAAGATGGTGGATTTTTTATTTTTTGTAACTTGAACCATAATCTTGCCGCTGTGGCAACGATATGCTTCAAAAAACTAGTGGCAAAAATATACTTCAAAACGAAGGTACCATGCTTTTAAAAGAGCATAGGTACCTTTTTATTATGATTACATTTAGAACAAGCGAATGTCTATATTAAATGACATGATTGAGGAGTAGTCCCTATGTTACGTGTAGACTCAAACCTAATAAGACTATCTCCAAACTTTCCTTCACCACCTAATTGTTTCGTTACGGTCAATCAACAAAAACAGTATTTTTCACTTTCCAATGCTCAAGAGATATTACTACTGCACTAAATAATATAGCTGCTAATGGTGGTTTTTAAAAAAATAACGGTTTGTGTGCTTAAAGTCTGCGTTCATCCAAAAAGGTTAACGCATTTTTTATCGAATTTATTAAAACGAAAAACAGGAATTGGGCTCCTACAATCTTAAAACTTAGCACCTAATAGACATAATCAAAATGGGAACAATTAGGACTTTTAGATTAAATTTGGAGAATATTCGGTTTATTAGTGAAAAAAACAGAACAACCCGTATAAAATAATAAACAGGCAAAAATACAACAGGGGGTATGTGGAATGTCGTTAAAATCAATTGTTATTAATTCTACTAATTCACTGATGTCCGTAATTGGAAAGGATAAAGGATCTGATACGGAAAGAATAACTTTAATAACAAACTATGGTTATATTGTATGTAGTCCGGTTAAAGTTAAGGTGAAGAGCCTAAAACGTACCGATGATGTATCAGAAGAGATTAATTCGTTATTAACTAAAAAAGGAGAAATTGAACCTACTGATTTACTTCCTTCAATGGTCGAAGATTTACTCAAAGTAAGTGGAACTAACGTTAGACAAAATGATGAGGTGATTTACGCAAAAAACGTACATATTTACCAGGATCCTAATTCTAATAATTTTATAAAGGTTCCATCTATTGCTATTTTTGTTGATCATGTTTTTTGCGGTTATACCTGGAGAACTAAAAAAGGATCAAGAGTTAAAGGTGAATCATCTACATTTACGTAAAAACCCCTAAAAGCGATTATTCCGCTTTTAGGAGTTACTTTTAGTCATTTTTTTGTTGTCTCTACTACTGTTTCAAGGCCTGGATGGAACTCTTTTCTATATGAGCAGATAGAGCAATATTTATTCATCTTCCCTATAAAACTGAAAGTTTTTGAACTATCTAATATATTTTTACAATGAGGACATTTTTCATCAATTATCCATTTCAAAAATTTCACATCTGTCACTCCTATAAAGTTAACAATTCCTATAAAACTAGTATGAATTAATATTAGCATATTATAAACTATAGTTCATCATACTGAACATGGAAATGAGTACCAAAACATATGTGAAAAATTAAACTAAAAAAAGATTTAATGGGAGTAGTAAGATTCATATATTTTCTTTAATCTTTTATCAAATTCGTCTACATGGACAAATCGAGCTTCTCTTAAATATTCTTTACCTTCGATAAACAGTATTAATACTGGTACAGTAAAAATTGAAAAGTAACCGCTGATTTCCTCTAATTGACTGACAGATATATGACCTAATTTAATTTTAGGATAGTTATCCATAATTGCCCTTATTTGTGGTAGTAAAGCATGACAAACGCTACATTTTTCCTTGGATAGATAAATAAAAGTTAATGGTGAGGAATTAATAAAGGAGTCTGTATCTCTTATTGATTTTATTTCTTGAAAGGTTTGCATAGTATCCTCCATGGTATATATAGGGTTTATTGTACATTCAAAGCTTCTTTGATAATATTGGTCATCTCTGGTGTTTTCATAATATCAATCATTTGATTGCGCATGTCAGGTGATGTCATAACATTAATCATAACCTCTCGCATTTCGGGAGTACTCATGATTTCAACCATTGTTTGTTTCATTTCTTCTTCGGACATAATGTTAATCATTTGCTCACGCATTTCTGGAGATGCCATAATCTGAATCATTGCATTCTGCATTTCAGTTGTCCTCATCATTTCCGAGAAGAATTCTGGTGTCAAAGCCTCACTCATCATCCCCTGACCTAAATCTTCCGTAGAATTCGGTCCAAGTTGTTGCATGCAACTAGTTAATAAAAGTGTTGTAAACAATACGGCGAATATCTTATATTTCAATTTATACAATCCTCCTATGGTAGGGTTATTTAATGGAAAGTATACAATAGGGTTGACAATATACCTATGGGGGTATAAAATGTGGTAGTAAGTTAGTTAAGCGCGAATATTTTTGCTTAAAATTTAAAAACACGAGTAAAATCTTAACTAAACTGATTATTAAACTACTTTATTGGAAAAAATTCATAATATTCATTTATAACATTCCCTAATCAAGCTAAAATGTATTCAGCCAGAAAGAAACTTTTTTGAATGTCACTTTGGTTATGAATTGAATAATAAAATTAAAGGGTAGAGGAGGTGTCCATATGAAGTATGATGCAAAAGTTAAAAACAGAGTAAAACGCATCGAAGGTCAAGTGCGGGGATTATTAAAAATGATGGAAGAAGATAAAGAATGTCGTGACGTAGTGAATCAAATGTCTGCTGTTCGAAATGCACTAGATCGAACAATTGCCGTGATTGTCAGCGAAAACCTAGAACAGTGTATTCGTAAAGAAATGGAGACAGGTGAATCATCGGAAGATCTTATCCATGAGGCTGTGAATCTACTTGTCAAAAGTAGATAAAGTGTTCTGTTTGACAAAGTTAAGTGTATGATTTAAGGTAAATATCGTTGGGTTAAACTTATTTAACCCCATTTTTTTTAAGGATTTTATATACCCCTACCCGTATAAGTATAAAAGAATAGAAGGAGGAGCTTAAAGTGAACATTACAAAAACTTTAGACGCAAAAGGTTTAGCATGTCCAATGCCAATTGTAAAAACAAAAAAAGCCATTGAAGAAATTCAGTCAGGAGAGATTCTTGAAATTCATGCAACAGATAAAGGTGCTAAAAGCGATTTAACAGCTTGGGTAAAATCAGGTGGTCATGAATTATTAAAAGATAGTGAAGAAGACGGTTTATTTAAATTTTGGGTACAAAAAGCTTAAATCAAAGAGGAGGCAATCATCATGACTGAGAAAAAGAAAACAACAATTGTATTATTTAGCGGAGATTATGACAAGGCCATGGCTGCTTATATTATTGCAAATGGAGCCGCAGCATACGATCATGAAGTGACGATTTTCCATACATTTTGGGGACTAAATGCGCTTCGTAAAGAAGAACAAGTTCCAGTGAAGAAGAACTTCATGGAAAAAATGTTTGGAAAAATGATGCCTCGTGGGGCAGATAAAATGGGGCTTTCAAAAATGAACTTTGCTGGTATGGGGCCAAAAATGATAAAGGATGTTATGAAAAAACACAATGCTATGCCTTTACCACAGCTTATTGAAATGGCACAGGAGCAAGGTGTGAAATTAATAGCCTGTACAATGACAATGGATCTTTTAGGACTTCAAAAAGAAGAGCTTATTGATGGATTAGATTATGCAGGTGTTGCTGCTTATATCGGGGATGCGGAAGATGGAAATATCAACTTATTCATCTAAAAATTTTTCAATATAAATATACCCCCTATAGTATGATTATAGGATATCCATAAAATACTTAGGGGAGTATAAAAAGAAATATTGGGAGGTGGGCAATATGAAAGAAATATTCCCAGAGGAGTTGGCGAACAAATTAAAAACAGACAATAACATTAGCATTATTGATGTTCGTGAACATGAAGAGGTAGCACATGGGAAAATTCCAGGTGCAAAGCATATTCCCCTTGGTGAATTGCCAGATCGTCTAAATGAAATCGATAGAAATCGTAATCACATTATGGTCTGTCGATCTGGCAACCGAAGTGGTAATGCTAGCCAGTTTCTTGAAGCGCATGGATATGATGTAACGAATATGGTTGGCGGAATGCTTGAGTGGAAAGACGAAATAGAGAAATAAAAGGAGGAAATATATTATGGATATTTCAGCAAACGAAGTATTAGATGCAAAAGGTTTGGCATGTCCAATGCCAATTGTGAAGACAAAAAAAGCTATTACAAATTTAGAACCAGGGCAAGTCATGGAGGTTCAAGCAACTGATAAAGGTTCTACAGCTGATTTGAAAGCTTGGGCTGACAGCACTGGCCATCAGTATCTAGGTACCATTGAAGATGGTAATGTGTTGAAACATTATTTACGTAAAGCGAGTGAGGAAGAAGCAAAAGAAGAAACAAAACATGAAGAAGTTGTGAATTTAGATGATTTGCGTAAAAGAGTTGAAGGAAATGAAAAAATCACAATTTTGGATGTTCGTGAACCTGCTGAATTTGCATTTGGTCATATTCCCGGAGCAGTCAACATCCCATTAGGGGAGCTCGAACAACGTTTTGAGGAATTAAACCAAGATGATGAACTTCATATTATCTGTCGCACAGGAAATCGAAGTGACTTAGCAGCACAACAGTTAACGGAAAAAGGTTTTAAGAATGTGAAAAATGTAGTTCCTGGAATGACCAAATGGGAAGGGCCACTTAACAAAAATTAATCTTAGGAGGAATATTTTATGGCTAATACAAAAGTAGCAATTATTGCCGCAAACGGAGGGCGTTTTGACGCATATAAAGTGTTTAATGTAGCACTAGCTGCTGCAGCATCTGATGCGGAAGTGGGGATTTTCTTTACCTTTGAAGGGTTAAATTTAATTCATAAAGAGGCTCATAAAAACCTTCCTTTTCCAGAGGGAAAAGAACATTTTCAAGAGGGCTTTGAGCGTGAAAATGTACCAGCTATCGAAGAAATGGTATCTATGGCTCAAGAGATGGGTATTAAATTGATCGCATGTCAAATGACAATGGATGTTATGAGTTTAGAGAAAGACGCATTTGTTGAAGGAATTGAAGTAGGTGGCGCGGCTACCTTTATCGAATACGCGAAAGATGCAAATACATCACTTACGTTTTAATTGAGGAGGAGAATAAAAATGGCAAAAGAAATGACAACCAGTGAGTTGGCGAAAAGAATCGTAAATCATGAAGAGATATTTATCTTAGATGTAAGGAATACAGATGAATTTGATGATTGGAAAATTGAAGGTGGGAAAGTTGAAGTCATAAATGAACCATATTTCAACCTACTAGATGGTGTTGATCCAATCGTTGACAAATTACCAAAAGATAAGGAAATTATTGTAGTTTGTGCAAAAGGCGGTTCATCAAGAATGATAGCTGAAATGCTTGAGGAAGAAGCAGGCTTCACCAACATGATGAACTTAGAAGGTGGCATGAAAGCTTGGAGTGAACACCTAGAACCAGTAAAAGTTGGTGAATTAAAAGATGGCGGGGCTCTTTATCAATTTGTACGTTTAGGAAAAGGTTGTTTGTCTTACTTCGTTGAGTCTGATGGAGAAGCGGCCATTATTGATACAAATAGAATGATCAACATTTACGAGTCATTTGCTGCAGAACGAGGTGTACAAATTAAACACTTAATTGATACACACCTGCACGCTGACCATATTTCAGGTGGACGTGAACTAGCTGAAAAAGTTGGTGGAACTTACTACTTACCACCAAAAGATGCGACAGAAGTAACGTTTGATTATACACCTGTTGAAGAAGGAAGAGACATTACAGTTGGAAATACAACCGTAAAAGTCCAACCCATTTATTCACCAGGTCACACAATTGGTAGTACTTCTTTCATTATCGATGATCAATATTTCTTAACTGGAGATATATTATTCGTTGAATCAATTGGCCGACCAGACCTTGCAGGTAAAGCTGAAGATTGGGTAGCTGATTTAAGAAACACGCTTTATAACAAATACAAAGAATTGTCCGAAGACTTGCTTGTTCTACCTGCGCACTATTCATTTGCGAAAGAACTTGGAGAAGGTGGACTCGTATCGGCTCGCTTGGGTGATCTTTACAAAGTAAATTCAGGATTACAAGTGGATGATGAAGGTGAATTCAGAAAAATGGTAACAGAAAATCTTCCACCGCAACCAAATGCTTACGAAGATATCCGAAAAACAAACATGGGTAAGATCAATCCAGAGAATGAAGAACAAAGAGAAATGGAAATTGGTCCTAACCGCTGTGCGGTACACGAATAAACCTAAAGGAGGAAATATGATGGATGCAAATAAAGTACTAGATGCTAAAGGATTGGCATGTCCAATGCCAATTGTGAAAACGAAAAAAGCAATTGAAGAGCTAAATTCAGGTGAAATATTAGAAATTCACGCGACAGATAAAGGAGCTAAAAGCGACTTGGCTGCTTGGGTGAAATCAGGTAACCATGAATTGATTCAAGATACGGAAGAAGAGGGCGTATTTAAATTTTGGGTCAAAAAAGGATAAAAGGGAACCCACTTAGTGGGTCCCCTTTACTTTAAAGGATGATATAACATGGAATACAGCTTACTACTTATTATAACCGTTTTTCTTATCGGTTTCATTGGTTCTTTTATCTCAGGAATGGTAGGAATTGGTGGGTCCATCATTAAATATCCGATGCTACTTTATATACCATCCATGGTTGGGTTAACAGCGTTTACTGCTCATGAAGTATCCGGAGTAAGTGCAATACAAGTTCTATTCGCAACTTTAGGAGGAGTATGGGCATATCGAAATGGCGGATATTTAAATAAAACACTCATTGTATATATGGGAACGAGTATTTTAATCGGAAGCTTTATTGGCGGTTATGGATCCGAGTTTATGACGAGTGCGGGAATCAACCTCGTCTATGGCGTACTCGCAACAATAGCTGCTGTTATGATGTTTGTACCGAAAAAAGGAATTGATGACATTCCACTCGATCAAGTGACATTCAATAAGTGGTTAGCAGCATTTCTCGCTTTATTCGTAGGGATTGGAGCTGGAATTGTCGGTGCAGCTGGGGCATTTATATTAGTACCGATTATGTTGCTAGTATTAAAAATACCAACAAGAATGACAATTGCAACATCGTTAGCCATTACCTTTATATCTTCGATAGGCGCAACAACTGGTAAGGTTCTAACTGGGCAAGTGTTGTATTTACCGGCGATTATCATGATTATTGCAAGCTTAATTGCCTCTCCGTTGGGAGCCAATGCGGGGAAGAAAGTCAATACAAAGGTTCTCCAATGGATTTTAGCGCTTTTAATCCTTGGGACTGCCATCAAAATATGGCTTGATATTTTAAGCTAATCGACAGGAATCATAGGGGGAGAACAGTGGAAACGATTATACAAGGAATTTTATTTGTGGTTGCAATATTGTTTATTGGGAACCGATTTATGCCAGTTAAAGGTGTGAGTCACATTACATCGAAAGAAGCAAAAGATAAAAAGGTGCAGTTTGTCGATGTAAGAACACAAGGAGAATATCGTAGTAATCACCGTAAACCATTTCGTAATATTCCTCTTCATACGTTAAAGAATAGACTTGGAGAACTCCAAAAAGATAAAGAAGTAGTTGTGATTTGCCAAAGTGGAGTAAGGAGTATGAAGGCAGCTAAGATATTAAAAAAACATGGCTTTAAGCATATTACAAATGTTAAAGGCGGCATGAGTAGCTGGGTGTAACTGATCCTTAAACAGTTATTTAGAGGCTTTAAAGGGAAATGGCGAGGAGACAAGTTCTCCCTCATTTCCTACATAAAGGGGAGAGGACATATGAGTGATAAACGTTTCAACCCAGAAAATGCTCACGTTTTGTGGAGTGAGAAGAGGCAAAAGTTATTACCCTCTGAAGAGGCCATTGAATTTTTGCAAGTAAAAGAAACAGACAAAGTTGCTGATTTAGGTGCAGGGAATGGGTATTTTACATTGCCAATAGCACAGAAAACAAAACAAAAAGTGTATGCAGTAGATATTGAACAAAAGATGTTGGATCAATTAAAAGTACACGCTGATGTAAATAAAGTTACAAACATTCATTACGTCGTTAGTGATATAGAAACTATTACACTTGATGACAATATGATTGATAAAGCTTTTGTTGCCTTCGCTATTCATGAAGTAAACAATCATGAAAAGGTTATCAAGGAAATAAACAGAGTCCTTAAAAACAAGGGACAAATCGTAATTATTGAATGGGAAAAAAATGAGTTTAATATGGGCCCATCGATAAATGAAAAAATTTCATCTCAACAAATGTCAGATATATTAAAATTTTATGGATTTGAAATTGATGTAGTCCACCCACTAAAGTCGTTTGGGTACGTCATACGAGCAACGAACACAAAGTTCTAATTTCAATGAATAGCTTGCCTATGAGGGGATGTCATGATGAACAAAAAGTAGCACCGTCAGAAGTTGCTGAAAGATTAAAAATGGGTAAGAATGTGCATGTTTTGGACGTAAGGGAAAATGATGAGGTTAGACAGGGTAAAATTCCAGGTGCAAAACATATCCCATTAGGTCAATTGGCCTTGCGTAAACATGAGTTAGATAAGGAGAAAGAATATATTATTGTTTGTCGTTCAGGAAACAGAAGTAAAGCCGCATGCGGAATTCTAAATGCACTTGGATTCGATGTTGAAGATATGGTTGGCGGGATGAATGATTGGCAAGGTGATTTAGACAAATAGTTATCGGAACCCGTTGATAGGGTAGATTAAAAAACGAAAGGAGAGATTTTATGTTTCATTATACAGTGGAAACGAATAAAACATTAAATGAAACGGTTACGTCACTTGAGGAAAGTTTAAAAGAAGAGCAGTTCGGGGTTTTGTGGCAGTTCAATATTCAAGATAAATTGGAAGAAAAGGGACTAGAGCTTGATGACCCCTTTCTTGTATTAGAGGTATGTAACCCAAAAGAGGCACAACGAGTTTTAACGGAAAACAAGATGGTGGGTTACTTCTTACCTTGTAAAATTGTTGTATACGAGGATGAATCAAAAACGAAAATAGGAATGCCAAAACCAACTGCTTTAATTGAAATGGTTAACGACAATGCTGTAAAGGAATTAGCTGAAGATATTGAAAAACGATTAATCAAGTGTATTGATCAAGCAGTTTAAGAAAGATGTTCAATGTTATTTATATATGAACGTAAAAAAAGTAAAAAGGAGCGATTAACATGAGTGAACAAAACATTACCGTCTACACAACACCTTCTTGACCACACTGCACTACGCTTAAGCACTTCCTTTCGGAGAAAGGAATTCAATTTGATGAAGTTGACCTTACTGTTAATGACGATGCTCAACAGGACGTGGTAAATGCAACAGGTATGATGGCAGTACCACAAACGAATGTTAATGGACACTGGGTAGTAGGTTTTGATCCAGATCAAATATTAGAAAAACTGAATATAGAATAAACAGAAGGAAGAGGGGAGCTCCTCTCTTCTTTTACCTTTATGGACACTCATAATAAATAAAAAGGAGTAGTGAGTATGAAGAATATTTGGTCTTCACTATGACCATCACAAAGATTAATATTCCTGGTAGGAATCATTTTCTTGTTGTACAGATTTATTTCGAATTTTAATATATAAAGTTTTTTAAAGAAAGCGCCTTCCTTATATATTTATTATCGTTGTTTAATTTTAGAAAGTGGGGAGAATCAATGACTGTATTTATCATTATATTTTTATTAAGTCTTGTGGTTCTCTACCAAAGATATATACCTATATGGGGGATTAAAGAATTAGGAGAACAAAAGATTAGTATAGAAGATGTAGTATTTTAGATATAAGGGATTACCAAACCTCTTTTAAAGATAAAAAGGAAAATGTTTTCTGCTTACCTCTTTCCTATATGAATAGACATCATACTACTATACCAAAAGATAAAACCTAATCGTAATTGCTTCAGAAAAAGTTGAAAGTAACTTGGGTACAAGGTTTTTAAGAAAAAAAGGTTTTCATGTAGTTGGTTATTTCTTATCTAATAAGATGAAATAGGAGGACTCCCACTGTACGAAGTGCTCTCAGCCATACAGTGGCATTATTGTTAGTACAGACATATATTTAGAAAATGAATAGGTTGAGCATTGAATAGTAAAGCATTTCAATGCTCATTTTATATTTATATCGATACTTATATGTTACCAGTAAATTGTCTTTTTACACCTGCTCATCTTTATTTTTAGATTTACTAAATACTTTAAAGTGGAGCCACTAAATAAGATTAAGTCAAGACTCGTTTTAATGGAATTTTGACACCCCTTAAACTTGTAGTACTATTCCGTAATTCGCTTCATTTAAGGTTAACACCTTAGCTTCAAATCCATGTTGTTTAACTATTTTTAATAACTCCTTTGATGGAATTCGTTCATGAAATGGTGGTCCATTTTCTGTTTCAATTGCCTCCCATTCGATAATTAAAGCTTTGCCTCCGGGTTTTAGAATTCGCCTTATTTCATTTAATGTATTTTCAATACTAGTTACTTCATGAATAACAAATGAAACAATGACTTTATCAACACTTTTTGAATCTAGTTGGATCTTGTCCAAATCGCTTTCTATATACTCAATATTTTTAATTTGAAATTTGTTTGCTCTTTTTTCTAATAGTTCTAACATATACGGTTCTATATCAACAGCTAAAACATTCGATTTTGTCATTTTGGCAGCAGGAATAGTGAAATATCCATTACCAGCACCTAAGTCAGCAACTATATCATTTGATTGTATGTCTAAATGCTTCAGTGTCTGTTCGGTGGCAGCATCTTATAGCGTTCTTCATTAATGGGTTTGTCCGCTTTTGCGGGGTTGAACTTTTTATCTGACATAAAATCACCTTCTATTTATACGTATTATATAGTTACATGTTCCCCCATGAAATATCGATTATGTACTTAGGATAAATACAATGTCGATAGAAATAATAAATACATAAAACTATTTAAATGGAATTTTTCTGAAAATATTAGTTGGTTTTAAGGAGGATACTATGGAAAAAGTTATCGTTTTAGGCACTGGACCTGCTGGTTTAACTGCTGCTATATACTTAGCAAGAGCAAATATGAAACCTGTTGTTATTGAAGGGGATGAACCAGGTGGTCAATTAACATTAACAACAGAAGTTGAAAATTTTCCTGGTTTCGAAACAGGCATAATGGGGCCAGAATTGATTAACAACATGAGAAAACAAGCTGAAAGGTTTGGAGCAGAGTTTAAACGAGGTTGGGTAACAGAAGCTGATTTTTCGTCTAAGCCATTTAAATTAAAAGTGGAAGGTTTGGGAGAAGTACTGACCGAAGCGCTTATTATTTCAACAGGTGCCTCAGCAAAAATGCTTAATATTCCTGGTGAGAAGGAATTACTTGGACAAGGTGTAAGTACTTGTGCTACATGTGATGGTTTTTTCTTTCGTCAAAAGAAAGTAGTAGTCATCGGTGGTGGAGATTCGGCAATGGAGGAAGCTACGTTTTTAACAAAATTTGCTGATGAAGTAGAAATTGTTCATCGAAGACACGAATTAAGAGCGTCTAAAATTATGCAAGAACGAGCAAAGCAAAACAATAAAATTAAATGGAACTTAAATAAGACTCCAATAGAAGTGTTAGGAGACGGAAAGAAAGTGACAGGACTGAAGGTTAAAGACAATGATACAGGGGAGGAACACATTATTGAGACTGATGGAATATTTGTTGCAATTGGTCACAAGCCAAATACAGGTTTTTTAAATGGGCAACTAGAAACGGATGAAGTCGGTTATATCATTGTTAAGCCCGGTTCCACTAAAACAAATGTTCCGGGAGTATTTGCATGTGGTGATGTCCAAGACAATCAATATCGTCAAGCAATTACTGCTGCAGGAACTGGTTGTATGGCTGCACTAGATGCAGAACGTTATTTAGAAGGTCATGCTACACAAGATTGGAGTCAAACATTATAATTAACCTAATTTTTAAGTTACTAAGAAAATGCTATTATACTAAAGTGATTTTATCATTTTAATTATTGGAATGAATATAAACTTTCTCGTCGGACTGCTTCACACTCAGCACGGTAATCGTAACCAGTATGAACACCATTCCAAGAAGTTGAATGATGGTCAAATGATCTCCGATAAACAGAACACCAAATAATGAAGCTGTCACCGGCTCTACCATGGCGACCATTGAGGCAGTTGTGGGAGTAGTCCATCGAATACCAATCACATAAAATATAAATGATACTCCAGCACCCAATATACCTAATAACAGAAACCAGCCAATATCACTTGATGTTATTACAGCAACTACCTCACCAATGTCTGTAAAAAGAAAAAGGATGAGACAAAGGGTAAAAAAGGCGATGGTTAGCGTAGTCTGTGGCCTTCCGATAGAAGAAGCATTTTTAAATCCGAATATAAATAAAGCATAGGAGAGGCCAGCAGCAATCCCTGAAGCGGCTCCTAGATAACTCACTGAAATCGAATCGGTGTTATAGGCACCAGTAAGCAGGATAATCCCCATAAGTACACCGGCAATGCACCCCCATTTATACCAAGTCGAACGTTCTATTCGTAATAAAAAAGAGATTAAAAGGACGAACACAGGTGCGGTGTACATTAACGTAGCGGCAACAGGAATACTTGCAGCTTGGATACTGAGAAAATAAAAAGTAAAGTTTCCAGCAACTCCAATACCTGCCAATAGGGACCATATGTATACACGAGGAGTTAGGATTTGATTTTTTCTAAAGCGAAAGAGAAACCAGAAGAAAAAACATATGAATCCAACAGCTCCACGGTAAAATGAAATCACAATAGGATCCCATCCCTTAGTCATTAAAATACCCGCAAATCCTCCGCTAACACCCCAACATATAGCGGCTAGCATAACTAAGCTTACACCTGTTAATTTCATCTTCTACCTCCTTAATAACACAAATTTTGGCCAAAAAGTTCTTTTCCCTAATCTACCATATGTTTTTTAAAGAAAAGTATTAAGGGAACTCTTTTAAATTCTCATACTAAGCCAAAGTCAGTTCGTATGCAAATTAAAAAGGACGGTATCCTCTAAAAGATTAAGTAGAACACAATAATAGGGAACGTCTAAGTTAAATTGAATCATAAATATAGAAGGTATTAGGGGGCAATATTACTGACAGTCTCGAAGCTCTTCTAGAAAGAGTAAATGATTTCTTTGATTACACCAAACTATACAAAACATTATATTTTTCAATGAAACTCGGTATGTTCCTTTGTCTATCATAGGAAGCTGACTTTTATACCTTGGTAAACAATCCTGACGATAACTGTATTTAATACATCTAGGACTTATCCTGTTTTAAATAAACGTTTACAAACGGGACATCGTTTTGCCAGGAACAAACTGTTTCCTACTTTATAATTTTGAAGCCATATTTAAATTCAACAGGTAAATCAAATTTCCTTTTATACAATCGGTGAGTTAGATTGCGATTAGAAATTTATTAAATTTTTTTAATTTGTCTGATCTAGTTCAGTTATTTGGTCTTGAATCTCTCTTACAACACTAGGTAAATTTCGGTATATTCGCTTTAATTTCATTTGGCATTAATAGTAAAGATGCATTACTAAGTGTTTTTAATGCAAAAGGTATTACTATCAACGCTATTTATTCTCATGACCGACAGCACGTATTAATTTCAATTACTCCAGCTGATGAAAATACTATAACAGAGCTTTTTTTAAAAAAATTTTTGATAAATGACATGGCTAGACACCTTCATAAGAGGAATCGTCTATCTCAATATTCAATTTTCTGGTGAGATACATAAAGCCTCGGACACCTAAAAACGAAGTAACTAACGATAAAAAGGTTATTTTCCAATTCCATTTACTATGGTATTTAATAAGATCTGTTTTTCTTTCTAATAAAACCTCAATTATTGTTATTGGCATACTATAAAGCATTGATTGTATTAAAATCGATACGGGTTTAGATGTTAAGGAAGTGCGGTTATAAAATACACATAACAAAGGGAATAACAAATATTCGAAAATTATACTTATTTTAAAAAACTTCGGCATAAAACGTATTGGGTAACTGATTTGTTTGTTATTAACAACGATAAAAGAGATAAAACTTGATATGTACCCCTTTAGAAAGAAAATTAGTAGCCAATCTTTTAGTTTTTCTCTCTTAAACGCAAAAGGTATAAGGACAATCCCGATAATTAAAAATATATTTAATAATTGTTTTTTCAAAGAGTACTCACCACCAAATACGTATATAATCCGTTGTTGTACAAGTGCAACTGACTAAAAAACTAAGAGATATATAACCCCACCATATTAAGATATAGTTCCTTTACCCTTTTCTTCTTTAGAAAAATGTTATTGTTAATTTAACAACTTTCAAAACACCGTCATGCTTTTATTTTTTCTGTTTTTATAATGTTATCTGTGGTTTTCTTAATAATGATATTACTTTGTACGATAGAAACGACGGCAGCAAAAATTGAAAGAAGCAATAAAAATATAGTGTTTTTTCTGTTAAATTTTTTAGCGTTGTTAATTATTTTTTCTGTTTGAATAACAGAGGTTAAAAATGCGAAAATTGCATTAAAAATATTCAGGCAATATAATTTTTTCAATTTTAATACCTCCAACAAAAATAATAAAAGTTGCAGTTGCAAGTGTATTGTTAAGTACATTGTTTGCAACTGCAACCTTTGTTATTCTAATTCTTCAATTTTCCTTTTTAAGTACGTCTTCATTGATTTATGAACCCAATTCACATAGTCTTGACTGATCATCTCTGTACAAATATATAACCCAACTTCCAAAAACTTACGAAAATCATCACTATTATATTTATCTAGGGCTTTTTCTATGGCACATGGCAAATCGGGATCAGCTTGCATCTGTGAGAGAATGATATAAGCATTTTCTATCAGTTTCCAGCCATTCTGGTTTAAACTAATCAATCTAATTCGACTATCCTCTTCACTTTTATTTACATGTATAAAATTGTGCTTATGTAAATTACTAACGATCCTTTGAGTGGTAGAAATGTCCCACAATCCAATTTTTGAAAGCATGGTTATTGACATTTCTTTCTCAAAGTGTAAAATCCAGAGAATTCTAAGTCCTGGATAGGTTATTCCAAGTTTATTAGCTAAAGTCCGTAAGTTTTCTTCCATCCCGTATTGAAGTCCACGTACCATGTTTCCAATGATATGCATGCTTTTAATTAATTCAATGTCTCTGCTCATTTTACACCTCCAGAGTAAATGACTAGTAACATTATAACCAATTGAACTTATAATTAGGCTTGATAGGGCTGTATCGGTTCTGTTTTTGAATTTTCGAATAGTGGCATATTATAATCTAAAACTAATATAGGTTCATCAATAGAAAGGTGGGCAAATATGCTTTCTGTTACGGGCGTTATGTACACTGAATGTATGATTAGCGTTTAATCCCCCATCTAACTTCTTTTATACAATCCTTTCATAAGTTTCTCTCTTTTTTTCGTGAATAAAAAATCAAAAATCGATTCAAACATATTTATTACCATACTCCTTTTTGCATGGAATCTTTTCAAATTTTGCATCAAAATATTTACTTCATAATTTAATCTATAAAATGCTACAGATTACCTAGTATGAAGATATTGTATCCAAAGCACTGTAAGAAGGTAAGATTACTTGCAACTGCAACAAAGGAGAGGTAATATGCTCTTTCGATTGTTTGGGAAACAAAAAAAAGGCAAACACAACCCCAATCCTTATAGTGAACAAATGGAAAACATGAAAAATCAATACATAGAGAGCAACATACAACAGAACCGTTCCCTTTTGAAAGATATATTTCAAAAAGATAGTGACTTCTCACTCCGGGAGTTTCAGTTATTTGGGGATACATCTGCAGTTGCTTTTTTTATCAGCAGTTTAGTGGACAAGGAAAAGATAAATCGGGATATACTTCAACCACTACAAAGGAACAAGCTAAACCAAAAGTCACCTTCCGAAAGTCCTTCCATCCCCTCCATTTTAAATGAGGTACTCTATTACTGTGATGGAGAGAAGGGGAGTGACATGAAGGCGGTGCTCGATGCCTTACTGCAAGGAAAAACCGTCATTTTTATAGATGGTGAAAAAGAAGCATTGCTTTTAGACACATTCAAACTAGCAAAACGAGGAATTTCTCAACCTGAAACCGAGCGAGTCGTTCGTGGACCACGGGACGGTTTCATTGAACAGATGCAGACCAATATCTCGTTGCTTCGATACCGGCTCCCTGTACCTGAATTTCGAATAGACCCGATGGAGGTGGGGAAGAAAACGAAAACAAAAATCTCTGTGTGTTATTTAGACAACATTGCGAGTCAAGAATTGATAGATGAAGTCAAAAAGAGAATTCAAGACATAGAGATTGACCGTGTATTAGATGCGGGATACATCGAGCAGTTTATTCAAGATAATCCACGTTCTCCATTCCCGCAGGTGCAGAACACGGAGCGTCCTGATAAAGCAGTTGGGAATATATTAGAGGGAAGGGTTGCCATTCTAGTTGATGGGTCCCCGTTTGCTCTCATTGTCCCCGCTGTATTCAACCAGTTCTATCAAACGAGTGAGGACTATATTGAGCGTTATATGATTATGAGTATCACTCGTCTTGTCCGTTTTATGGCTCTGATTTTTTCTCTTACGTTTTCGTCGTTTTATATCACGGTTTTATCGTTTCACCCTGAAATGATTCCTGCGCAATTCGTAGTAGCCGCATCCAGTGGGAGGAGTAGTGTCCCATTTCCAGTGGTGGTTGAAGTATTACTGATGGAAGTGGCAATGGAAATCCTTAGAGAAGCCACCGTTCGAATGCCTCAACAGGTTGGTGGAGCCTTATCCATTGTTGGGGTATTAGTGATCGGACAAGCAGCCGTATCGGCAGGATTTGTGAGTCCAATTACCGTGGTCATTATTGCTTTATCTACGATTGGTTCCTTTGCAACCCCATCTTATAATGCAGCGATCGCTTTTCGATTATTAAAGTTCCCATTAATTATTTTATCGGGATTTATTGGATTATTAGGACTTGCAACGGGCCTTATGTTTATCATCAATCATATGATTTCATTACGTTCTTTTGGAGTTCCGTATTTTTCCCCTGTTACGCCTTGGAATAAGCAAGGGTTTAAGGATGCCTTGATTCGCGCTCCGCTTCGTTGGCTAACGGAGCGTCCAGCTGAACTCTATCCCCAAGATTCTGTGCGAGTCGAAAGTGGTGTGAAAAAAGGGCCAACCAACCCACTTGCCAGCAAAAAGGGGGAAGGGTCTAATGAATAAACCGAAAGAACAGGTCACAAACCTTCAATTGGCCTTTATTGTGATTAGTACCATGCTTGGGGTGGCCATTTTAACCTTTGTGCGTTTTGTCGTAAGAGACGCGGGAATTGGAGCCCCTTTTGCTACGTTTATCGGAATATTAATGGCGTTTGTTGGATTGTTAGGAATCGTATTCGTGGCGAAGAGATTTCCGAATAAAACCATTATTGGGTATAACGAAATCATTCTTGGAAAATCAGTAGGGAAGGTTCTTAGTCTTGCTATCATCTTGGTTTTTATGGTCATGATGGGATTGGAGACCAGGCACTACGCTGAGGCGATTCATGGATCTATGCTTCCTAATACACCGATACAAGTCGCTATTATCATCATGATTATGCTTTGTGCGACAACCAGTTTTCAAAACGTCACCACGTTTGCATATATCCATTTTTTCTATGTCCCCCTCATACTTATTCCGATTGCAGCCATACTCTTTCCTGCTTTTAAGGATATGGAGGTATACCATATCACCCCTATTTTAGGACATAATCCGTCATTCAAGGGGGTTATGAGTGGTGCTTTAACGGTAACACAAGCCATTGGGAACTTTTTGGTAATAGCGATGGTCATTCCTTTTATGAAACACCCGAAAAAGAGCATGAAGGGAGCCATTTGGGGGTACTGGATAGGAGCATCGATTGTATTATTCATTGCCATTATGACGATAGGTACGTTTGGCGAGGAAGAAATCCTCAAGATGTACTGGCCAACTCTTGTACTCGGAAGAATGGTTCAAATTCCTGCTGAAGTGTTGGCACGCGTGGATGCGGTTTTGTTGATTTCATGGATATACGGGGTCTTTACTACGTTGCTGTCTTACTACTTTGTTGTGGTAAGAGGGCTTTGTGAGTTGTTCCGATTTCACCATTACCGAGTGATTTCAATATTCGGAGCCCCTGTCATCTATTTTCTTGCCATGTTTCCCGATGATATTTATGTCATGTATGACTATATTTTAATGGTAAGTCGATTTGGACTCGCCCCCCTCTTATTTTACCCTTTCACTCTATTATTGCTGGCTATGATTCGCCGCAAAAAGGGGGAATCAGAATGAGGAAAATATGGATATGGTTATGGATTCCACTTCTTGTAACGGGATGTTGGGATCGGTATGAAATAGAGGAACGAGCCAATATTTTAGGGATTGCGATCGATATTGCAGAAGAAGAGGACATGAAAGAAGAGCCTGAAGTCACACACCGAGAAGGAGAGTTTCCTAAAGAAGAGAAAGAGGACTACATAAAAATTACTGCCCAAATCTCTCTTCCAGGAAAGATTAAGTTAGGTCCTGAAGGAGGAGGAGGAGAAGGTTCAGCCAAAACCGCATGGGTGCTTGAAACTGTGGGGCATACCGTGAAAGATGCGATGGCCAACCTACAGCAACAACTAGCCGAAAAACTGTACTTGGGACATTTACAGATTATCGTTATCTCCGAAGACGTAGCAAAAAAAGGGGTGAAAGATATCAATGATTACTTTAGACGAAATCCTGAAGTACGAAGAACCGCATGGATGGTGGTGAACAAAAAAAAGGCGAGTAAGGTGTTAGAGGCATCTCCACCTGTTGAAACCGTGCCGTCCCTTTATTTGTCCGACACCTTGGATAACGCTGTACGATTCGGGAAATTACCAAGAGAGTATTTAGGGAAGTATTGGATTGATATATCCGATCCCGGAGTAGACGCAATTCTTCCCTCGGTGAAGGTGCAAGACAATGACCGTATCTTGATTGATGGTATGGCTTATTTTAAAGGAGAAAAGATGGTGGATACATTTCCGCCGATTGAAATAGGGGTTTATATGGCGATGAAAGAGAAGAACCCTGGAGGATATAGTGGCCCTGTTTCAATCTCTGGTCAAAAAGGTGTCTTCATGGTCAAGGTAACCGAACGGAAATCTAAAATTCGCACGAAAGTGGAAAAGGGAAAACCAAGTGCCACTATAGATGTAGAAATCGATGCGGTCATTGAAGAGGAAACAAAAAGCCATCAATTGAATGAACAAATTCTACAAAAAATCGAAGAGAAAACCAATAAGAAATTCAAAAAAATAGGAGAAGACTTGTTACAGAAATTACAAGAAAAAGGGTCTGATGTCTTAGGGTTAGGAGCTAGAATACGAGCAAAATATGCAAAATACTGGGATGAACACGTCAAAAGTGATGAGCGGTGGTCAGAAATCTATAAGGATATGGATGTTAAAGTGAATTACCAAGTCCATATTAAAAGAACGGGTATGGAGTGGAAATAGCCTGAAAAAAGAAAAATGAGCACCTAAAAAGGTGCTCGTCAAAGAAAAGGGGGTTGTAGTAGACACTTCAATCTTAAAACGATTTTATCACGTAGTTGGATTGTATGCTATTATATTTATTTTTGTTAGGTCTTGTTATAAAAATTACACCTATTTTGTTTTTAAACAAAGATACTTGCTAACATAGATGGTGCAAAAAAAGGTATCAGTGAGGGACTAGAGGGAATAAACAAAGTAATTTGCTGTGCAATACAACGATACTATGCAATATTTAGTATTGATGTAGGAACTACTTATATGATTGATATGATTGATGCTGCTATTTTTGGGGGAAAGAGAAGAAGAAAGAAGAAGAATTTAGTGAAAAAAATTAATAACTAGGATAGTATCTGATAATGAAAAAATATAAGGAAGGATATATTAACTGTATTCATTAGAAGGGAATAAAAGTGCGACATTATTTTATTAAAGAACATTTTGTTTTTTATTGGGAATTTAGTTTATATATTATATAATTATTCTAGATTACATGTTCTTTTAGCGTTACATCATACCCTTGCCAGAAGTTCTTTAGAGAAGGATAAGCTTGCCTAAAGTCCCTAAATGTAGCATTAACGGATAAGTAATTTGGATAATCAAGCTCATTTTCAAAGGATAGTGCGGAAATTTATAGTGGAGATTATTGTTATACCAGGCTTTGGCAAGGATATCCTTCAATACTCGGCAATAGTATGGTTCAAGTCACATGTTGTGACTTAAAGCATAAACCTCCCTTTTAGGAAGGTTTATGCTTTATTTTGTTTTTTTGAAATAAATGATGAAAGTGATGTAAATATGTACAGTACCAATAACGTAATAGACGAGTGTTATTTAATGCGTTATTTGTGAAGTACTTCCCCTCAGATTTTTATATCATCAATAGGTGAATATAAGCGTAAAAATTAGCTGGTATGAATGGTTTAATACCGATTCCACACCAGCCGACTGATTAAAAGCTCTAACTTTTGGGGGGCACTAGATTGTAAGGATTTTTTTTGTCAATATCGATAAGCACTATCACATGTATTCGCAACTGGTTCATAATAACAATGTTGTTTATACTGTCCTGCGAATGGTTGACCGTACCATGTAGGTGGACAATTCCCAGACGGATTAAAATACCATAGTGAATATATAGAAGGCTGTTGTCTCCAATATTTCACAACCTGTCGTGCTAATCTTCTCTCTACCTCTCTTGCTGGGCTATAAAATAAATTCCCTTTTTGTACTGCTTCAAAAGCATAATTTCCACCTTGAACATGATAAATGACATCCCGTATAGACCGTACATCTTTAAAGTCTAAACAATCAGCTTTTGCTCGATTTATAATAACATTCCCAACCATAAGCATACCCAGTTGTCCTTCACCTTCAGCTTCTGCCCTGATCATCCTCGCTATTAAATCAATGTCACTTTCGGTATAAGCCACTCTTGCCACTATCATCACCTCTAAAAAGATTGTATGAAAAATGAATTTAATACATGTATGTTTTTTGCAAGTTATATTCAATACGGATGTACTAATTTGACAATATACATACCCAAGTTCAAATGGAGTTTTAGTTGTTCATACTTGTGAAGATTCAGGGAAAACAAATCATCTAAACGACTTAGTTTATCATAAGGTGCGGAACTTACGCATGGCCGTACGTAACCGTGGTTCATTATATATTTTTTTGACACTAGATACTTTACATATATGTGTATGACATAGAGCGTAAGTTTTTCGTTAGAAAAGCATATGCTTTTTTATATGCAAAGGTGCAAGTGTTGTTTTGTAGGTTGGCATCTAGATTATATGTTACTAATCATAGAACCCATACAAACCTTTCCATTTAGCATATATTACTAATAGCTCATATATTAGAGTGTTTATCAATCTTAGCCGTTTTTTTAAGTAGGGATAATCGAATATAACAGCATCTACATTTTTGGCTGGTCAAAAATGTTTGAAAAGGTTTAGTTGGGAGGGGGATTCGATGAACTTCTTTGGACATCACGGACATTATGGCTATGGGCATCATCATGGACACCACGGCCATCATAAGTTCGACCACCATGGTTTTAAGCCTCATGGGTACGGTCATTACGGTTTTGGACCTCACTTATATAGTGGTTTCGGTCCTGGTCACAAGTTTGGTCACCATCATGGTTATCATCCACAACATGACTACGGCCATAAAGGTTATGGTCATCATCATGGTCATCATCAATATGGGCCATACGGCCATCCTGGATTTTGGAAATAACGATTATAAAAAGTTTAGGGAGTCTGTTTCGATACAGACTCTCTTTTTATATACAAATTTTGGAGCATCAGAGAAACATGAGAGTTCAAACGTTTCGTATTCACTTGCACGCACTTCTAGTTTTCTGAATGGTTGTTGTCATGAAACTATTGACAATTTTCTGTCGAATGGTAACTTGTTACATAACACTTGAACAAAAATTTACTCATTGAACATATGTTCAAAGGAGGGTTGCCTTGAATAAAGAGAGAATTCGTTTAATGGTAAAAGTTTGTCAATTATATTTTCACGAAGGGTTAAATCAGCAAGAAATTGCTCGTAGATGTTGTATATCAAGGCCACAAGTTAGTAGGCTTATTTCTTCGGCCAAATTTGAAGGAATTGTAGAAGTTTCCATCCGGAACCCTTTTCGTGAAGAAACTACAATAGAAAAGGAATTAATGGACCATTTTCATTTACGAAACGCAATAATCGTGGATACGAATCAAGGGAACGATGAAGCTGCTTTTGCCCAAGCAGGTGGGAATTATCTTCAAGAAGTTATTCAAGATGGGGATACAGTAGGCGTTATGGCTGGAAAAACAATTGCAGCCTTTGTAAATGAAATTAATCACATTTCTAAAAAAGAGGTGCAGTTTGTTCCATTAGTAGGGGGCTGGGGACCGGAAGGAGCATATTGGGATGCAAATGCTTATACATATCAGCTTGCTAAAAAGGCAAAAGGTAAGCATTGGTCTTTACACGCACCGGCAATTGTCAGTTCTGCAACAATGAAGGCGACTGTAATGGAAGAACCACAAATACGAAAAGTCATTAACATCGCCAACCATGCTTCTGTTGCATTGGTTAGTGTTAGTGAAGTTTCGAAAGAAGCAACATTATTTTCTTCTACTAATATGAGTGAAAAAGACGTCTATAACATTAGGCGTGAAGGTGGTGTTGCAAGTATTGGTACTTCGTTTCTTAGTAAGGATGGGCAAGAGGTAGGTATGTCTCATTCAGCACGATTGATTGGCATTTCAGGAGCCAACTTAAAGAACATTCCGCTAGTTATTGGTGTTGCTAAAGGGAAAGCAAAGGTCGATGCCGTTTTGGCAGCACTACAAGGACGTTGGCTTCATGTATTGATAACTGATATGGTCACGGCTAAAGAACTATTGGAAAAACATAAAAATGTAGGGAGATATGAAAATGAAAAAATTTAGTTTAGTAGTTGTTAGTATAATCATGGTTCTTTCTTTAATGGCTTGTTCGAACACGACAAGTGGGGACGACAAACCAAGAGTTTCAATATTAACTCCGTACTTATCCTCAGTGACGACGAAACAGATGGTTGATGAACTCGAGCAGATGGCTGAAGAAAAAGGGTGGGAAGTAAATATAGTTGATACGAAAGGGGATGTTGGTGCACTTGCCTCTCGTATGGAAGATGTCATTTCTTCTGGTACCGATGCCATTGTTCTCGTGAGTACAGATCCTAACCAAGTACATTCTCAAATTCTATCAGCGAGTGAAAAGAATATTCCTGTATTCGGCTGTGATGCAAGTTACATAGATGGAATGACACTAAACGCAACGAGTGACAATTCTGAGATGGGAAATATGATATCGGAGCATCTTTTTGAACTCATGGGAGGAGAAGGGAACTTAATCGTTCTTACACACCGCCCACACCCGGGCGTATTAAAGAGAACAGAAGCATTGGACAAACTGTTATCGGATTATCCAAATATTAATGTCATTACCGAACAGGAAGTGCAAGTGCCTGGTCCGATTGAGAATGCAAGAAAACAAATGGAGAATCTATTGCTTGCTAACCAAGGAGAAGATGCAATTACAGCAGTCTGGGCTGGATGGGACGAACCGGCAATCGGTGTTACACAAGCACTTAATTCAGTAAATCGTGACAATGTTGTTGTAACGGGGATTGATGGGAACAGTCAAGCAGTTGAGTTGATTGAGGAAGGTGGTCCTTTTAAAGCAACCGTGAAACAAAACTTTGTTGGTATGGCTGAAATTGTTATTGACCAAATGGAAAAAGTATTTGCGGGGGAAGAAGTTGACGGAACTGAACTGTATGCACCTGCTGAATTAATTACGGCAGAGTAAACCTTTAAGGTGGTTGTAAAGTGAAGCTGCTTAAGATACACAATGTAAGTAAACAATTTGGGGGCAACAAAGCCATTGATTCTATTGAACTAGAATTTGAACAAGGTCAGGTTCATTCACTAGTTGGTGAAAATGGAGCAGGTAAATCAACATTGATCAAAATCATTACTGGAGTTTATCAACCTAATGAAGGTGTTTTATTTTGGGAAGGGGACAAAATTGATGATCATTCCCCGAAAAGAGCACAACAATTAGGCATACATGCGATCCATCAAGAGAGACAGTTAGTATCTGATTTTAATGGTTTAGAAAATTTATTTCTTCATAGTCGTTATCCGGTTAAGAGAAAGTGGTTTGGCATTGATTGGAAGAGGATGGAACAGGAAGGAGAAGCTTTGAAGCAGAAGTGGGGGATTGATATCCCCCTAAACATTCCAGTTTCACAAATGACGCCATCAGAACAAACATTGTTAGAGGTTTTACGAGCAATGAGTACGAGCTCTAAACTATTAATCTTAGATGAACCAACTGCTTCTTTAACAGATAAAGAGTCCACACTATTGTTTTCCTTTATTGAACGGTTAAAAGAACGAGGGGTAGCGATTATTTACATTTCTCATCGGTTGGAAGAAGTAATGTCCATTTCTGATCGAGTAACCGTATTAACCGGTGGAAAGGTTATGACTACTCTTGCCAAGGAAGAACTTTCACGTGATACGATTATTCACCATATGACAGACGGAGGAAGCATCCAAAAGTTCAAATCAAGAGAAAGACCCTTTGAAAATCAATCCACTTTATTACAAGTAGAGAATCTTTCTACGAAAGATGACCGGGTAAAGAAAGTCGACTTCTCTTTACATGCTGGTGAAGTATTAGGGGTTTATGGGTTGGCAGGTTCGGGTAGAACCGAAACGTTAGAGGCAATATACGGTATAAGGGCAATGAGAACCGGTTATGTGAGAGTAAGGGAAGAGTATATGACGAGGTCTACACCAGAAGAGTTGATCAATCGTGGCGTGGTGATGATTCCGGAAGATCGTCATAAGGACGGTCTCATTATGACTAGTACATTGAAGGATAATATTACGCTGCCAGTGTTAAAGGAACTCGTAACAAAAGGGAAGATAAGTAAAAAAGCGGAAGCAAGGGTTGTAAAAGGCGAAATGGAACGATTCCAAGTAAAAGCAACCAGTCCCAGTCAATATGTTTCTGAGTTAAGCGGAGGTAATCAGCAAAAGGTTGTGTTTGCTAAATCTTTATTAACAAAACCGTCTGTCTTTTTATGTGATGAACCAACCCAAGCGGTGGACGTTATGACTCGCTCTCAAATCCATTCGTTTCTAAAGGAACAAGCTGATCTTGGACACGGTATTGTCTTTGTCTCATCGGATGTTCATGAAATTGTAGAAGTAAGTGACCGAATTCTCATTTTCAACGAAGGAGAAACTGTAGCAGAGTTACAAAATGAACATGTCACGACAAGCGATATTTTAGAAGTCTGTTATAACTTTAAGCGGGAAGGAGTCACACCATGAATCCTAGTACAGAAACACAACAAGCGTTCATAAATAAATCTATTGTCAGTTCATATGGAACGATGTTAGCAGGTGTGGGAATTATTATCTTGTTTAGTATTATGGCACCAACATCATTTGCTACGTTTGATAATTTCATCAACATAACGAGACAAATCTCCTTCCTTGTCATTATAGCGGTCGGAGCTACTTTAGTGATGTCGGTAAAAGAATTCGATTTGTCAGTTGGAGCAATGGCCAGTTTAGGTGGTGTCATTGCGGCTAAACTAGCAGCAGCTGGTATGCCTGTCGTCATTTGTTTATTAACACCAATACTGATAGGCTTTTTCATTGGAATGGCAAATGGTGCTATCGTTACCCGTTTTCAAGTCATTTCATTTGTAACAACGTTAGCAATGGGAACAATTTTAAGTGGCGTTACGTTTTGGTTAACGGACGGATCTACTATCTTTCAAAACATCCCTACTAGTTTTAAGTTTATTGGTCAAACTCAGTTAGGGGCAATTCCATTACTAACAATTATTATGATTCTGGTTGTTCTCATCTTTTGGTATGTTATGTCTCATATGCCGCTTGGCAGAAGACTTTATGCTATTGGTGGTAATGAAAGGGCGGCGGTAGTGTCGGGTATTCGAATTCAACACTATAAAACGTTCGCTTTTGCACTATGTGGCATGTTGGCCGCATTTACGGGAGCGTTACTCGCATCCCGCTTAGGTTCCGCTCATCCTACAGGGGGAGATGGCTTTTTCTTAAATGCTTATGCGGCTGTTTTTTTAGGGATGACGGTAGTGAGAAGTGGAATCCCGAATGTGTTAGGAACGCTTTATGGGGCGGCCATTATCGGCATTTTGGCAAATGGTCTTACCATAGTACAAGTGCCGTCATTTATGCAAGATGTTATTACGGGGGTGATCATTATTGTTGCACTGATTATCCAAAGGTTAGGAAGGCACTCTTAATTTAGAAAGGAGGTAACCAATGGGTTATATAGCTGTATTTGATATTGGGACGACAGCGATAAAAGGAGTACTCGTTAGTCGTGAAGGATCAATTAAAGGGGAGCTTTCTGTAGATCTTACAACTCATTACGGTTCAAATAGGGAAATAGAACAAGTCCCATTAGATTGGTGGCACAGTGTTACAAACATTGCAAATAAATGGTGGAACGAATTTCATATCAAACCAGAGGATATTTCCATGATTACGTTCTCAGGGCAAATGGAAGATGTCATTCCTATCTCGACGAATGGCACGTCTGTGAATGCTATATTGTATTCTGATCAGCGTGCTATTATAGAGGCGCAGATGATAAAAGAATTATACCCTACTATTCATAAAACGACACGAAATGGGATTCATCCGTCAACTCCGATAGCGAAATTGTTATGGTTAGAAAGGTATGACCAATCCATATATGAGGAAACGAAGTGTTTTGTTTTTAGTGCGAAGGACTTCATCATTTATCAACTGACCAATAAATGTGTAACAGATTCTGTGACTGGGGCTACCACTGGAATGATGAATTTAAAAACGAGGTCGTGGGATGAAAACATCCTTGATACAATAGGGATTGATAATAGCAAGTTACCGTTGCTTTTAGAACCCTCAAATATTGTAGGAAATGTATCAGAACGTGCTTCAAAGGAGATTGGCTTTTTACCATCTACACCTGTTTTAGCTGGAAGTGGAGATGCGGGTGCTTCTACTTTAGGTGCTGCTACTATCGATGATGGCGATGGCTATTTTTATATTGGGACAACAGGTTGGACAGCCATTGTTCAACATGAGGAGAAAATGGACGATGGGTTACAAGGAATTTTTCGGTTAGCCCATCTTCCGAAAGACCGGATTATAGCAATTGCTCCATTATTAAATGTCGGAAATGTTCACAAATGGGCGATGAATACATTCTTCGATTCACAGACTCGAGATGACTATGAAAACTTTGAACACCTTGTCGAAGAAAGTCCTCCGGGTAGTAATGGTGTACTCTTTTTACCATATTTAAATGGTGAAAGGTTTCCAGTCCATGATTCAGAGGCAAAAGGCGCGTTTTGGGGAATTGGTCCACAAACGAGTAAAGGTGACATGGTGAGATCAGTTATAGAAGGAATCTGTTTTTCGTTGAAGCAGTTATTTGAATCCTTTGATGTGGATGATCATCGTAATGTAACGCTAATCGGTGGTGGGACGAAAAGTTCAGTATGGTGCCAAATATTAGCGGACTGCCTAGGTAGGGAATTAAGAGTGCCAACTGATAGTCAATATATGACAGCAATCGGTGCATCAGCAACTGCGTTTGTGCAACTCGGTTGGACTAAGGACTACAATGAATTTAGCAAACGGTATTTAATGTCCATCAAATGTAAAACATATATACCCCGTCAAGAACATTATGATATGTACCAACAACACTATAGGAAGTTTATAAAACTATACCCTTCATTAGTAGGCCTATATAGGGATGAATAAAGAACCTCACCGAATGGTGAGGCTTTTTAATTTGTATAGATTATAGAGAATGATTGTATGACACAAGTAATGATAAAGTTGAAGAGGTATATACAGAAAAAGGAGAAGATCATAGATCCTCTCCTTTTTGTTGGTCATGGAGGGATTTAGTGGGATAAGAATGATGAACTTGTACATGATAAAAAAGTAGAGCATAAAAATAAAATCAATGAGGGAAAGGGACGTTTATGAGAAAAACATTTCAAAATCCGGTATTTAGCATTTCAGCCATCATTATATTAATTCTGGTGGTCATAGGTGCTCTGGCCCCTAAGCAGTTTGGAGCAGTATCAGAGCGACTCTTCCTTTTTACAACAACGAATTTTGGTTGGTTTTACTTATTTTCTGTGTTTATTTTTGTGCTTTTTTTAATTGTTTTAGCGATTAGTAAATACGGAAAAATTCGTCTTGGACCACAAGATTCAAAGCCAGAATATCCATTTTTCACTTGGATTGGTATGCTTTTTTCTGCTGGATTCGGAGTAGGTCTCGTATTTTGGGGTATAGCTGAACCGATGAGCCACTTCTTTACACCACCCTTTGAGAATTTGGAGCCTCAAAACGAACAAACAGCTAGGGTATCAATGGGATATTCTTTTTTTCATTGGGGGATTAGTCAATGGTCAGTTTTTACAATCGTCGGTATGATGATTGCCTTTCTCCAGTTTCGTAAGGAAAAAAACGGTCTCGTTTCTACAGCAGTTGAACCAATCATTGGCCAACGAGAAGGGGTAAAAGGTGTCATTGACACGTTAGCTGTAATTGCAACGGTTATGGGAGTCGCTACTTCAATTGGTTTCGGGGTTCTACAAATGTCAGGTGGGATCCGCTACGTATTCGATTTACCGAATTCGGTTTGGATACAACTAATCATTATGGCGGTTCTTTTCGTACTCTATTCTCTTTCATCCTTTACAGGTTTAAATAAAGGTATCAAATGGCTCAGTAATATTAACTTAAGTTTATGTTTACTTTTACTTATTTTCGTTTTCTTAACTGGTCCAACTGTATTCATCCTAAATGCCTTTGTGTTAGGAATTGGAGACTACATCAATTTATTTGTATCCTATAGCTTACGACTAACGCCTTATCTCGGCGGAACATGGGTAAGAGATTGGACAATCTTTTACTGGGCATGGGTAATTGCTTGGTCTCCTTTTGTCGGTGCTTTTATAGCACGTGTTTCAAGGGGAAGAACCATTCGTGAGTTCATTATTGGTGTACTAATTATCCCCCCATTAATTGCATGTTTTTGGATTGCAACCTTCGGTGGGACGGCACTTTATCATGACTTAATGTTAGGTACTAACATTGCTGAAGTTGTAAATGAAGATGTAACCGTAGCATTATTTGAAACCTATCAATATTTACCGATGAGCATAGGGTTATCGTTCGTTTCGTTTTTACTCATCTTTACATTTTTAGTTACGTCTGCCGACTCGGCAACATACATTTTAGGTAGTATGACATCGAGGGGAAGTTTACATCCTGCAACGGCTGTGAAATTAACGTGGGGCTTTTTAATTGCGGCTATTTCTGCTGTTTTGTTAGTTGCAGGTGGTTTAGATGCTTTACAGACAGCTTCATTAATAGCAGCTCTACCGTTTACGATCATTATATTTATGATTGTTATTGCCTTTATGAAAATGATTAGAAAAGAGTCGTTACCTCCTCGCAGAAAACGAAAAGGAGCGGAGTAAAAAATTCACCATTATCATGGTGAATTTTTTTGTTTTAATAATCATAAATGAATATGAATAACCTTTGATAAAGATGGAATACAAGCGGTAAAATGGTAGACATAGTTTATAATGGGGGTTATAGGAGAAGTTAGGGGTATATACATATGAGTAAATTATCTTTTGTTATTTTGCTTCTCATTACAACGAGTTTAATGGGCTCCTCATTTGCAATCGGAAAAATGGGGCTCGTTTATGTCTCTCCGTTACTTTTAGTAGCGTTACGTTTTACGATAGCAGGTGTGCTTATGGCCCTAATTGTGATAATTTTAAAACGACGGCACCCTGTAAGCTTGAAAGATTGGTTCCGCATGTTTATGATCGGAGCTTTTCAAACTGCAGGGGTAATGGGCTGTATTTTTATAAGTTTGCAAACGATAACAGCAGGTGAATCCTCTATTCTTACATTTACGAATCCGTTATTAGTTGTATTGTTTGGTAAATTATTTTTACAGTTTCATTATTATTGGTATCAATGGTTCGGGGTCGTAATTGGATTTATTGGCGTGCTTATTACATTGGGAGCGAATGTAAGTACCGAAATAGGCACGATGTGGGCAATAGGTAGTGCAATCTTTTGGACATGTGCTACATTACTTATTAAAAAGTGGGGCCATTTTGTTGACATTTGGGTTTTGACTGCTTATCAAATGTTGTTTGGAGGACTCCTTTTATTAGTAAGTAGTTTCGTTTTTGAAAATATGAGACTCGTCATGAATGTATCATCCGTTTCGATTATTATGTGGTTGGCTATTATGGCATCAGTAGTTCAGTTTGGCGTTTGGTTTTACTTGTTACAAAAACATGATCCAGGTAAGGTTAGTGCATTTTTATTTTTAGCGCCTTTCTTCGGTGTATTATTTGGTTGGATGTTACTGAACGAGCCAGTAAAATGGAATGTATGGCTAGGTGGTGCACTAATTTTTGCCGGGATATTTTGCGTGAATTGGTCACGAAGAGAAGTCAATAAAGTGAAAACGAAAAAAGCTGTCCAATAATGGACAGCTGAATGATGATTATAATTCTTGTTTTTTCGATCCGAACATAAAGGAGCGGGTATTTACTTTAATATTCATGACGAGCCCTACTGCAATCATATTCGTCAATAAAGAACTCCCGCCGTAGCTAATAAACGGAAGAGCCAGTCCGGTAATCGGCATGAGGCCAATTGTCATCGCAATATTTTGGAACACTTGAGAAGCGATTAACGCAACGGCACCACAAACAATATAGGCACCAAAAGGATTACTGCAGTTAAGTCCAATGGCAATCATGCGGTAGATGAGTAAAAAGAAGATGAGAATGAGGATGGACGCACCTAAAAATCCAAATTCCTCTCCTACTACAGTAAAAATAAAATCGGTATGAATTTCGGGAACTCTACCACTTTGAGATTGGGTTCCATTCATAAAACCACTACCGGTTAGTCGACCTGCTCCGATTCCGAGAATAGCCTGTTTTAATTGATACCCGAACGAGCTAGCATAATCATCGGGTTGTAGCCATCCATAAATTCTGGACATTTGGTGGTCTTTTATAATTTTACGAAAAATATCGTTCGCATTATTGTGGAGCCAAATTAATAATAGAACTAATGAAACACCAAGACCAGCAAGAACGGAAATAACTTTATATGAAACACCTGATACGAGTGTAATGACCGCCAATATTGCAACAACAACAAGGGCTGTTCCTAAGTCCGGTTGTTGTAAAATTAGCCAAAAGGGTACAAGGCCAAAAGCTGCAATTCGTAAGAGAACTTGCATATCGTATGAAAATGAACCAGGAGCCTGTTTTTGACCATAACGGTGTATCGCTAGGGCGACTGCAATAATAAGAAACACTTTCATAAATTCAGATGGTTGAATTTCTAATCCACCTATTGATAACCACCGTTGAGAACCATTCCTCATTACCCCAAAAAAGTGTACGAGTAATAATAACAAACTTCCAAAAGCATAAAGGGGGTAAGCTAAAGTACGGAAAATATCAAAATCTACGAAAAGTAGAGAAAATAAAATCATGAACCCTATCCCATACCAAATAATTTGGCGAATAACATAATAGGAGGGATCGGCGGAGTATTGTCCTGCAGCACTATAGATGGCGACAAGACTAATGGCAAATAACATTAATAGACAAAGAAGCATGATATAATCTAATCTATTAAAAATATTTTTAACGGTTTGTTGAAAATTCCCCATGTGTAATCCTCTTTCAGTTCAGTATAGTTTCTTTTTTTTGAAAAAAGGCTATCACTATCATACTACTATGATTTTTCATAAATTCATAGTATATTACAAAATGTACCATTAAGTCATCATGTTCTACATGGTTACATAGCAAAAGGGAGAGCAAATGATGAGTAGATTACGCTTACGTATCTGGACTTTTATAGTGATTGTCTCTCTATTAATTATAACATTGGTAATCCGCAATGAATGGGAATTAAGAAATACCCCCTTACCTACATCCTTACACCCTGTAGTTGCGGGTAAAGCTGAAAGACTCGTGGAACGTAGTGATGAAATGGGTATTTCCGTTGTGATTACTGAAGGATTTCGATCATTTGATAAGCAAAATGAATTATACAACCGAGGACGGACCGATGATGGAAATATTGTAACATACGCAAAGGGGGGCGAATCTTATCATAATTATGGTTTAGCAATAGACTTTGCGATTCGAAACAGTAATGGGGAAGTTATTTGGGATTTACGCTATGATGGGAATGCCAATGGAAAATCAGACTGGATGGAAGTCGTACAAATTGCGAAAGAATTAGGATTTGAATGGGGAGGGGATTGGTCCCGTTTTAAAGATTATCCCCATTTACAAATGGACTTCGGCTTGACAATTCGGGATTTGCAACGTGGTAAGCGACCTTAAAGAAAGGCAGTAAACATGGCAATGAGAAGACCAACTCCGAACATCATAAGAGTCGCTTTTCCGTAGTTTTTTATATTTGTATTAAAGTTTCCAAATGCCATCACACATATTGCGACAATGTTTACAAAGGGTACGGCAGTTAATAGAAGAATGAGTAACCATTTCCGAACAGAAACGGTTTCTTCTGTATGTACTTGCATGAACGTTCTTCCTTTCTTATGTTTATAATGTTGGCATGACGGTTCCTTGATGAAAGACCATTTGCCAATTTCCACTTATCTTTTTCCAAATAGAACTGCGTAATGTTTCACGGTTTCGGGTTTCATCTTTTACACGGTATGTAGCTAGAACGACATCTTCAGATAAATTATGAATTGAAAAATCATATAATGTCATTTTTGGTGTATTCATGCCGCCATTGTTGGTCGCATCCGTTTTAGACCATACGGTTCCGGAGCTTCCATATTCAAAGAATTCATCTGCAAGTAACTCGTTTAAAATGGATATATCTTTACGAACATTGGGCTGCAACAATTGTCGTTCCAAATCATATATATGTCTACCTATAGTTTCTTTCACTATTATGAGTCAACTCCTTTCCCACAAGTTTAACATAGGTAAAACATCTTAAAAGAAAAAAGCATGTGATGTTTAGACACCACATGCTTTGAAACGTCTGTTTCTATATTTCTTCTTTTGGAAGTGCACTGCCGTTTATAAATAAATTAGGAGACGATTGCTTTACATATAATTCCCTTGGGAAATTCGCTAACGTTTCACATCCTGTTTCGGTAATTCGAATCGTTTCACTTATTTCAACCCCGTAGTCATCAAACCAAATTCCAGGAATTAAGTGGAATGTCATGTTTGGTTCGATGATGGTTTTATCCCCTTTTCGAATACTTATCGTATGCTCTCCCCAGTCAGGTGGATAACTTAACCCAACAGAATAGCCTAATCGGCTTGGTTTATAGTAACCTCTACGGGTAATATAGTCTCTCCACACGCCTTCCACTTCTTCGCAGGTCATCCCAGGTTTAATAGAAGTTAACGTATGATTTAGTCCCTCTAAAACGACCTCAGCTGTATCGTTCATCTGTTCTGTACTTTCTCCAATGACCATCGTTCTTGCTAAAGGGGAATGATAGCGTTTATAGCAACCGGCAATTTCTATAATTACTGGGTCTCCGTAGGAGTAATGTGCATCGGTCCATGTAAAGTGTGGTGCTGATGTTTTTTTGCCGGCTGGAAGCATTGGGACGATTGCTGGATAGTCACCACCAAACTCCGGTGTGCCACTAATTTGGGAGTGGTAAATATTTGCGACTACATCACATTCACGTATACCTTCATCGATTGAATCGTATGCAGTTTTAACGGCTAACTCAGCCAACCTTGCTGCTCTTTTCATATACGCAATTTCTTGCGGAGATTTCACAATACGGACCCAGTTTACAAGTTGATTAGCATCCTTGAATGTTGCGCTTGGAAGTTCATTTACAAGTACTTTATAAGCTTGAGCTGAAAAATAATACGTTTCCATTTCCAGACCAATCACACGGTTTGCCTGACCGATTTCCTTTAAAATATTGGCGGCAAACGCCATCGGGTGTTTTTCAACTGATTGGACGTAATCATCTGGATAGGAAATAATATGGTCATTCTGCATCCAAGTGGATAATTTAGCACTATTTGCATCCATTTCCCGCCCGATCCAAATTGGTTCATCTTCATCGATCATAACGATTAACATTTGATGAACATAAAATGACCATGCATCATAACCACTTAAATAGTACATATTGGATGGATTTACAATAATTAAGACATCAATACCG
Source organism: Salirhabdus salicampi (assembly GCF_024259515.1). Lineage (NCBI taxonomy): Bacteria > Bacillati > Bacillota > Bacilli > Caryophanales > Bacillaceae > Salirhabdus > Salirhabdus salicampi. The sequence goes on from NZ_JANBWE010000004.1 coordinate 170,096, forward strand.
TTCTCGTGCATCTTTTTCTTCGTTCTATTCATTCGGTCGTGATATTCCTCCACCGTGAACATTTTTTCACATCCTTTCTTTTTAAATTTGTCCGCTATTCTACGCTGTCTTGAGTAAGCGAACTGCGGTTTCCGCTAATATCGTCACGCCATACAAAAGGGCGGTTTCGTCTATATCAAAATGAGGTGTGTGCAATCCCCGTTCCTTTTCATCCATTACCTTTGCCCCGAGGAAGAACATGGCACCTGGTACTTGATTTGTCATATGGGCAAAGTCTTCTCCCCCCATACCAAAAGGACCATTATGAATGAGGAAATTTGGAAAGATATTTTGAATGGTTTCTTCAAAGACTTTCGTAATTTGTGGGTCATTGTACAACGGTGGTTCGCCTTTAATTATATTCAAGGTATAATCCCCACCTACTGTGCGAGTCCATGTAAGGGATGTTTCCAGTAATTCACGTAATTGCTGTCTATTAGTTGGGTGATAGCTTCGTAGTGTTCCTTTTAATGAGACACTATCCGGTATGACGTTATAGGAAGGATTTGTTTGAACATGTGTAACACTGATAACGGAAGGGTCCATTGGAGAAGTTTTCCGAGCGACAATGCCTTGAAGATTTTGTAATACGGTTCCTAGCATCCAAATAGGGTCATTTGTAGTATGGGGGTATGCAGCATGCCCTCCTGTTCCGAGTATTTTGGCATCAAACGTATCAATACCAGCCATGGTATACTCTTTGTTTAATAAAATCTCTCCTGCAGGTAAATCTGGGTGAACATGAAGGGCAATAACTGCATCAACATGGTGTAATATGCCGGCATCAATTAAATATGGAGCACCTGTTGACCCGTTTTCATCAGTGTCCTCTTCGGCAGGTTGGAAAATAAATTTAATCGTCCCTTTCCATTCACCTTTTCTTAGTTGTTCGGCAAGTAAAGCTGCAGCACCGAGGGCCATGGCTGTATGAGCATCATGACCACAGGCGTGCATCACTCCATCACATTTCGAACGATAGGGAATATCGTTTTGCTCTTGGATTGGGAGGGCATCTATATCAGCACGGATTCCAATAACTGGTCCATCGCCCGTAGATAACACACCAATTACTCCTGTTTCTAAGCCGACGTAATCTCTACCTGTATAAACCTTCATACCTGGAATGTTTTTTAACTCACCTATAATGAATTCTGTTGTTTTATATTCTTGAAAGCTTAATTCAGGAAATTGATGTAAAGCTCTCCGCATGTGTTTCACATGATCCTTTAACGTATAATGAAGGTTCGTCATGTTATCCATCCTCCCAACTAGCGGCTAGTTACCGTTACGTGGGATAATGCCTTCTCAAGGTCTGCAATTAAATCATTAGGGTCTTCAATTCCTACAGAGTACCGAACTAATCCTTCTGGTATTCCAAGTGCCTTCCGTTCCTCAGGTGTGCACTCAACATGACTCGTTGTCCTTGCAGGGCCAACTACCGTTTCGACGGCACCTAAATTAGCGGCACGATGTGCGAACTGTAATTGCGGCAAAAAATCTCGAACACTGTCCAGGCCTCCCTTAAGGGCAAAACTTAACATCCCGCCGAAGCGTCGCATTTGCTTTTTCGCTATATCATGGTTTGGGTGACTTTTTAGACCAGGATAATAAACAGCTTCAATGGCATCATGATCCTGTAAATATTGGGCTATTTTCATGGCGCTTTCGCATTGTCGTTCAATTCGCAAATCTAACGTTTTCATTCCACGAAGCAACAAGTAGGCAGCCATTGGATCAAGGGTAGCACCATTAATTTCTCGGTAATGATAAATTTTTTCTACGAGTGCAGGGTCTCCACATACAACTCCACCTAGTGCATCAGCGTGGCCCCCTAAAAATTTAGTTGCACTATGAATGACTAGGTCAGCACCTAATTCAAGTGGGTTTTGATTAATAGGCGTCGCAAACGTATTATCGACGAAAACGAGTGCTCCTACTTCTTTCGCGGCATTTGCCATTCGCTGAATATCCGTAATCTTTACCGTTGGATTTGTTGGACTTTCTAAATAAAGAATGTCACAACCTTTAGCGATTTCTTCTTCTATTTGTACGTGATCTCCCGTATCACATAACATGACATTAATATTTAATCGTGGAAGAAATTCAGTGAAAATCTTATTCGTACCGCCGTAGGTATCTTTAATGGACACTACCCGGTCACCTGGTTTCAAAAATGTTGCTAATGAGTTACTAATAGCCGCCATTCCAGTTGAAAACGATGTAGCAGCTTTGGCCCCTTCGAGTGCCTTTACTTTATCTTCAAATGCTTGAACCGTTGGATTTGTATTTCTACCGTAAATATGACCTTCTTTTTTCCCGATTGCGACGTCATACCATTCATCAACATCGAAGTATCCGAATGATACGCTGTGTACTACTGGAACTTGTGTGGCTCCGTGGGCTAAGTATTCACTTTCACCAGCCCAAACAGCTTTCGTTGCTAGACTTTCGTTAAGATTTTTTTCCACTCATAACCACTCCTTTATATTAGGGATAAGAATGAAGGACACATATTTACACTAAGGTGTTCATACGTTGTAGGTGATATATGTTACCTCTAAACTTTTTCTTACTTTTATGATAAGCTACTATAAATAAATTGAATATTCGTAAAAATGTAAGAAGTTTTTTCGTTTCCATATGTCAGTTTGTTATTTCGTTGGATAAGGTGGTGATTCGATGCACTTAACGATGAAGGATGTTGTAAAATTACAAGTTATGAATAAGGTTGAGATTCACGCTGGAGGAGAGTTTCTGGAAGATACGATAGTGGAATGGGTATCGGTTATTGAAACACCCGTAGAAAATTTTGTTCGAAAACATGAGCTAGTACTAAGTACTGGAATTGGCTGTCAGCAAGAGGAGGTCTTCTTGCAATTCGTTAAAGAAGTGATTGAATCGAAGGCTTCGGGTTTAACAATCGCCACTGGGAGACATATTGACCATTTACCTGATTCGATTGTTGATTTAGCCAATGAATCTCGCTTCCCAATTATGACTATTCCCTGGGACGTTCGGTTTGCGGATATTATTCAAGGCATTTTACAAGCATTAGAAAAAAAGAAAGAAAGACTAATAGAAAAAAATGAAGAAATCCAACAACAATTATTAAACATTATTTTAAATAACGGTGGATTACTCGAAATTGCGAACTATATTTATAAAACGATACGTAAACCTGTTATTATTACCGATAAACGCGGCTTAATAAAAGAGAAAAGCCATAATGCGCAGCGCCTCGTCCAAGACTGGAAAGAGTATCTTCAATCTGAGGATTACGCCATTTCCCTTACCCCATTTGAAAAGACCAACTATGCAACATCTCCTAACACACGAGTCATTAACGTAAATAAAAGAACGTTACTTCAATTTATGATTCAGTCGACCAGCGAAGTCCAAGGTTATTTAATTGTAGAAGGACTTTCTCAAAGTGAGTTACAGACGTTATTAGGCCAACGAACTGTGCATATGTTGGAACATGCCGTTACAGCGGTTGCGCTATGCTTTTTAAAGGAAAATACAATACGGCAAACGGAGATGAAACTTCGGGATGATTTCGTATGGAGTTTAGCAAAAGAAAAGATTCGTTCATGGGATAGCGTATTATCAAGGGCGAAATCACTAAATTACCCGATTCATTTACCTTTTGTTTGTATCATCGGTTTTCCGGAAAATTTACGTGATATATATAAACGTAGTGTAGACGAATCTTCCTATGAGCATTGGCGGCAAAATGTGACCCGTAGAATCGAAGATGAAATTTTTTATACAGGGAAGATGTTGGATTGTTATACGCTAATGACTTACCAAAGGGGACAATTTATCACGTTTCTTGAAATTAAAGACGGGAAAGGAATGGAAACGGCATTTCAATTTTTAGATGATTTAAAGGATCGAATCAACCAACTACTACCAGGGTTCATTTTATCTTGGGGGATTGGAAAAACAGCAGGTCAATATTGTTTTCATGAAAGCTATCAAGAAGCGCAAAAGGCGTTAGAAATTGGAAGGAGACAGAAGGGCCCGGGACATCAAAATACGTATGCTGATACCCGGGTAGATCGCGCATTAATGAGTTTACGAGATAACGAAGAATTAAAAGAAATTGCGGAACAAACAATTGGTGCTTTACTTCAATACGATCAAGAGCGGGGGATTAACCTGGTCAACACGTTTATTACGTACAGCAGGAATCGTGGAAACGTTAGTCAAACCGCACGTCATTTAAATCTACACCGTCAATCACTCTTATACCGGTTAAAGAAAATTGAATCGTTAACCGATTGTTCGTTAGAGAATCAAGATGAAGTGTTTTTAATTGATTTAAGCATACGCCTATGGACCATGGGGGCCTTGGAAAGGGAGAATGGCCAATAAAAAAGAAGGAGATTATCTCCTTCTTTTACTTTTTCTGTATTACTTGCTTACCTTCTTGGGAGAGTGCGTACATGACTGCATGTCGTAATGTTGTATAACACTTAACATTAGACAAGTTATATTTAGCCCCAGTTAATTTTATACTTAACCGAGGGGATATCCCTGCAAAGATACACTCCGTACCTAGCATTCGAGTTGCTTGAATAAATTGATCAAACAGCGCTCCGAGTTGTCTATGACCGCTAATGTCAAACCCGGTGAAGTCAATAATTATGTATTCAGGATCATATTGGGGTAATTGATAAATCGTCTTATTAATGAGATCCTCCATTCGATTAGAATCATACTTTCCGAGAAGGGGGACAACAACACACTTTTCTAGTACCGGAAGTAATGGAGCCGATAGTTCTGCCACAAGCTCTTCAAGATCTTTCGTACGTTGATTAACGAGCTGTTCAAGTTTTTCAATTTCGGCTTTTTCCTGTTTTCGAGTGTAAGCATGAATGTTTTCGGTTGGAGTAAATGAAGAAGGAAAAAATTCATACTCGTCATAGTCATCTCCACTTAATTGGCATTTACGTTGTTTATACCACACATTTTCACCAAACAAACCGGACAATGTACCTGCCCAATGACTGGGAAGGAAAGGGCCGCCTTCTGATTTGCCTTGTTTTTTGTTCACTTTGTATTCCCATGTGTCTGTAAATCTTGCGATCATCTGTTTATTTTCCAAATCAACATGTACAAACGAGACAGAACCCCAGCCAGCAGCAGCGTATGCCGCCGGAAGTTGTTTTAAGAGTTCTTCAATGTTACCAGCCTTTTTGAAATGGTTACTTACAATGATCCCCATACGGTAACCCGAGGATTCTAATACTACGTTTGCTGCGTCATGTCCAGATATTTCTTCAAATGTATCTAATAATGACTTTAAAGCAGAATCGGTCCAAAATAGAGTGGCATCTTCTCCCTCAAACGTTAAGCGGCCACGCTCATTTTCCCATTCATATCTATACCCATTTACATTGATAGAAGGATTCTTAGATTGATCTTGATCCATAATGATACTCCTCTCGTTTTTTCAACGATTCTATTTAATTATAATTATTCACGATTTTATTGAATTGTCAAAAAAATGACATGACATTCCTCACTTCTGAATTTTATTCTTTCTTCATAAGTTATGTACATAGTTATAATTTGAAGAAAGTAGGGTGGTATATATTGTATTACTATAATAGTTTCTCGCCTTGCGGTGGGGTACAAGTGCGCTATGTACGACCATTATTTCATACAGCAGGCATTTATCCATCTGGACAGATTATTGTTCATAATCCTCCTTTGAGAAATGAGGATAAAATTGTATACCCACGATTGAAAACAACAGTCGTAATTGGACCAGGATCTGTCATTATTGGGGACGTTAGAGTGAATGATTATACGTTCATCGGTGTTCAAAATGTTTTACGAGCAGATTCATCGGCACCTTTTTATATTGGTAAAAACGTTAACATTCATAATCACATTACGATGAGTAGTTCACCGAAGCAGCAACTTGAGATGAATAATAAAACATATGGCATTTATATTGAGGATGGGGTAAGTATCCACCAACATACTGCTCTACAAGGTCCGATTTATATAGGCAGAAATACGTATATCGGTCAAAGGGTCTCCTTAAGTGGTGCTCATATTGGTAAAGATTGTGTCATCATGCCTGGTACGATTGTTATGAACAATATTCGGATAGATAATGGTCGTTTTATTAAGCCGGGGAAAGTCATTTGGTCACAGGAAGAAGCAGATCGATTGCCAGCGGTACCAGAGGAAGTGAAACAGTTAAATGGTACAGTGGTGGAGTACTATAATCGTTTAGGAAATGCATATAAGGAAAACCATCCAGTTTATATATAAGTTATGTGGATAAAAAGGTAAAGAGTACAATTCCAACGATTGCAAGGCTTGTCAAGACCGAGGATAGCACGTACATGAAGGCGCTACGCAATTTGTTTGCTTGAATAAGCTGCACTGTTTCAAGACTAAAAGTGGACATCGTTGTAAAGGCTCCACAAAAGCCAATGCTCAACAATGTAAATGCACTTGTACGAATCCCTTGGTGTGCGTATGTAACAAACAAAACAGCTAATAAGGTTGAACCGACTACGTTCGCTAACCACGTTCCCCAAGGGAGTGCGCTTTTGTTCCATTGACGACCAAACCAAGTTCTGCTGATTGCCCCTAGAGCCCCGCCAGCAAATATGAGTACCCAATTCATTTCCGTTTTCCTCCTTTTTTCATAATGATGGTGAAGCTGATAGCACTTAAGACAACTCCGCCTATAATCGTAAGCGAAGTATATAAACTAAATAGCATATATTGTTTTTCCATGAGAAGATTCATGCTTTCTAATGAAAAGGTTGAAAAAGTTGTAAATGAGCCAAAAAAACCTGTGCCGACAAGCAAAGTCATTTCCCTCTGACGGTGGAAGAATACAAACGGCAATAAAGCGCACCCAATGAAATTGACTAGTAAAGTTGCGATCGGAAAAACACCTTCATGTAATAAAACCACCGATAGACTGTAACGTGAAAGGGCTCCGAAACCTCCACCAAGTGCAATGAGCATCCAACTCTTTAACGTCATTTGTAAACACCCTCAACATTTGGGATTTTTTAACATAAATTGTTAAAATGGCACTCGTAACTTATGTTCATAAATTCCCCCATAAACGGGGTGCCACATACGGAATAGTACGATTGCGAAAGTAAAAAAGGCAAACGACTGCCTTTTTTATCGACATCTTATTTTATCAAAAAAATAAAGAAACAACATGACTGCCGTTTATGCGCTCTTACAATCAGGGCAATAGCCATATATCTCAAATTTATGGTCTTCGATTACATATCCTGTTAACGATTTTTTTACATCTTCCATAGGGCAATTATCAATTGCTTTTGTTTTACCACAACTTTTACATATGAGATGGTGATGGTGTTTTGTTTCACATTGTAATCGAAAGTGCTTTTCACCATTCAACGTCGTTTGTTCAAGTAATCGTAACTGGTGAAATAAATACAAATTCCGATAAACAGTATCGTAACTAACTCCTTTATATAACGTTAGTAGATGGGAAAGGACTTCATTTGCGGTACTATATTCATCACGATTTACGAAATATTGTAAAATGTCTCTTCGTTTATCGGTAAGTTTATAACCTTCAGCCTTTAATTTATATAGTGCTTCCTGTAAGTTCATGTCGATTTCACCTACCTACTGATAACTTATCGTTTTCTTATGAAAAGGGTTACGGTTAAAATAATAGCCGCTACAACGACAATGGTACCCCCAGGGGGGATTTCAAAATAATACCCACTCACCAGTCCTGTAAGAACTGCTGTTTCACCGAACACGATACTTAAAGTGATTGCTTGTTTAAAACTTTTTGCAACACGTATACTAGCTGCAACCGGTAATGTCATTAAAGATGAAACGAGCAATACGCCGACAATTCGAATTGATGCCGATATGGCAAGGGCAGTTAAAATGATAAAAATAAAATGGATAAACTTCGCGTGTACACCTGATACACTAGAAAATTCCTCGTCGAAAGACAGGCCGAATAATTCTTTATAAAATGTGATAACTACTATAAAAACTATTACTGTAATCAGAAGAATGATATATAAATCTTTTCGGCTAACGGCCGCGACTGATCCAAACAAATAGGCAAATAAATCTGTATTGAACCCATCGGCTAATGATATAAAAATAACACTTAACCCAACACCGAGGGATAATATAATCGGAATGGCAACCTCTTGAAAAGCTTTATATATACTACGTAAATATTCGATGATGATGGCACCGGCAATGGAAAAACCAATCCCCATATAGTATGGAGAAATAAAGGGGCTAATCATTTTCTTTTGGAGAAAAAGTCCGAATGCTATACCAGCTAACGTAACATGAGATAAGCCATCAGCTATGAGCGACTGCCTGCGTACCATAATAAACGTTCCAAGAAGAGGGGCAATTAATCCGACTAATAATCCGGTGTAAAATGTATTTCGTAAAAATTCAAATTGAAAAAAAGCTTCAATCATGTTTGTTCCTCCTGTTAATGATTATGAGAAATGGTATGCATCGCGTGCCCGTAAAACTGTGATAATTCTTTATCAGATTTTTGTTCAAAGTCACCGGGATTACCATGAAAATGTAAGGTTTTATTTAAACATAATAAGTCTGTCACATATGTCGTAATCGTTCCAATATCGTGTGAAACGAGGAGAAGAGTGATGCCTTGTTCACGATTTAGTTTCGCCAATAGTTTATAGAATCGATCTACGTTCTCCGTATCGACTCCTACTGTTGGCTCATCCAGGATGAGTAATTCGGGTTTACTAACAAGTGCACGGGCAATGAATACCCGTTGTTGCTGTCCGCCGGATAAATCCCCAATATTTTGATGAATATATTGTTCCATTCCTACTTGCTTTAAGGCGTTTACGATTTCGACTTTATGTTGTTTCGTTAAAAATTGAAAATAGCCGAGTTTTCGAGTTAGGCCCATCGCTACGACTTCGTATACAGTTGCTGGAAATCCTTTATTAAAGGAGTTCGCCTTCTGGGATACGAAGCCAATTTTATGCCAATTTCGAAACTTTGTAATTGATGTACCAAACAGTTTGATGTCCCCCGTTTGGACTTTATAAATACCTAAAATAAGTTTAATTAATGTTGTTTTTCCGGATCCGTTTGGTCCAACTAACCCGGCAAAGGATCCTTTCGGAATGTTTAACGTAATATTTTCTAATACATTTTGTTGTTCATAACGATAGGTTAAGTCATGAATGGAGACAATAGGCTCTGTCATTCACGTTCACCTTCCTTCTTAATATATGTTTCATGAAATTCTTCTTATTGTTCCACGTATTTACTAAAGCATAAACATTGTATCGGAATGATTACGATTTGTAAATAAGAATGATTACGATTTAAAACATCATATTAACGTAAAAAATTCCGCTCAATGAGTATGGTAAAATGATAGATAACCATTAAAAAACATGAAATGTAAAAATTGAGGTGATATACGTGGTGAAATACTACAGTATTCTTTTCTTCCTTTTAGTGATGGGCTTAGTTGCTTGTTCCAACGAACAAGAGGGAGAAAGGGGAGAAATAAAAAGTGATCATCATTTAGATGGGATGCAATACAGTTTAGAGACGTCTGGATGGTCACCTCAGGTTGCACATTTCTTTGAATATGACGATAAAACAGGTGCAATCCAGGAAGCCTATGAAATGGCCATTCATCACCCAGAAGTGTTAGATCACATGCCTTGTTATTGCGGCTGTTTTGAACAAGGGCATGTGAGTAATCGAGACTGTTTTGTCAGTCAGGTAAATCAAGGTGTTGTTCAACTGGATTCGATGGGCTTTGGCTGAGGAATTTGTGTAGATATAGCCCGTGAGGCTGTGGAACGTTATGATAATGGAGAATCGTTACAAGATATTCGCGCTTCCATTGATGCAAAATACTCAAGTCAAGGTTTAGAACCAACCCCAACAACAATGCCTTAATGCAAAAAACGCAATCCTATAAAAGGGATTGCGTTTTTTAAATAGATTTTTCGTGCATAATCTTTGACGATGAATACTGTAGGGGGGTATAGTATAAAGTATAAAAGAGGTGATATGTATGTGCGACGAATTTTTGATAGATAGTGGAAAGACTCCTGTACACCCTCCAACAGGAGATGAAAAACAGCAGCTTTTAAACCGGTTACGCCGGGTTGAAGGGCAAGTCCGCGGGATACAAAAGATGGTTGATGACGACCGTTATTGTGTGGACATTTTAGTTCAACTGTCGGCTGTGAATCAAGCATTAAAAAAGGTTGGTTATAGCCTACTGGAAAGGCATTCACATCACTGTGTCACTGCTGCCGTTGAATCTGGAAACGGTGAAGAGGCTATTGAAGAACTTATGAAAGTATTTCAACAGTTTTCGAAATCGTAAGGGGGAGAGTCAATGGTAGAGGAAAAAAATATGACCCTCGATATCCAAGGAATGACATGCTCTGCATGTTCAACGAGAATCGAAAAGGTCTTAAATAAAATTGATGGAGTCAACGCCAAAGTTAATCTTGCCCTTGATCAGGCGACGATTCAATATGAGGATGACTCCACATCTGTTAAGCAAATTACGGAGAAAATCGAACATCTAGGTTTTGATGTTGTAACAAAGCACGTGAATTTTACCATTTTTGGAATGACTTGTTCTGCGTGTTCCAACCGTATTGAAAAAGTCGTGAACAAATTGGATGGGGTTGTCACTGCTACTGTTAACTTAACTAACGAAACAGCACAGATTGAATATATCCCAGCCATGATCACGAAACAAGAACTAGTTAAACGAATTGAAAAGTTAGGTTTTGAAGCAAAAACAGAAGATGAAGAGGATATTGAAGACTATAAAGAAAAAGAGATCCAACGAACAAAACAAAGGGTAATCATTTCGAGTTTGTTATCTCTTCCTCTCCTTATTACGATGCTTGACCATGTATTTGGCATAACACTACTTAGTATATTTATGAACCCATGGTTTCAATTTGCCTTGGCAACACCTGTTCAATTTATTATTGGTTGGCCTTTTTACGTAGGTGCTTATAAGAATTTGAAAAACAAAAGTGCGAACATGGATGTTCTTGTTGCCTTAGGTACGAGTGCAGCCTATTTTTATAGCGTTGTTGAAACCGTACGAACCGTATTTAACCCAATGTATCATCCACATCTATACTTTGAAACGAGCGCCATTTTAATTACGCTCATTCTACTAGGAAAATACTTCGAAACATTGGCAAAAGGACGTACAACGCTAGCGATTTCGAAACTGCTAAACCTTCAAGCGAAAGAGGCTACCGTTATAAAAGAGGGGGAAGAAGTGCGTGTCCCGATTGATAAGGTAACGGTAGGTGACGTCCTAATTGTGAAACCAGGTGAAAAAATTCCAGTAGATGGATACGTGATCAAAGGGCGTACATCAGTAGATGAATCGATGATTACAGGCGAATCTATACCTGTTAACAAAATAACAGGGGACCGGGTAGTTGGAGCGACGATTAATAAAAATGGTGTTATTCAAGTCGAGGCTACTGAAGTTGGGGAAAATACAACATTAGCAAACATCGTTGAAGTCGTGAAACAGGCACAAGGATCAAAAGCTCCAATCCAGAGAATGGCCGATATTATTTCAGGTTATTTCGTTCCTGTTGTAGTAGCTATTGCGCTCATATCGTTTGGAGCATGGTTCTATTTTGGTAACCCTGGTAACTTAGAAATGGCATTAACAGCTAGTATCACAGTCCTTGTTATAGCATGTCCATGTGCGTTAGGGCTAGCAACACCTACGTCCATTATGGTTGGAACTGGAAAGGGAGCAGAACAAGGTATTCTATTTAAAGGTGGAGAATATTTAGAGGCTGCTTTTGCTATCAATACAGTTGTCTTTGACAAAACAGGAACAATTACACATGGGAAACCAAAGGTTACTAATTATTTGGGGGATGAACAGACGTTAGCGCTCGCAGTTAGTGCAGAAAAAGGTTCTGAACATCCACTTGCAGATGCCATCGTTGAGTATGGTAAAGAACAGGGTATTGATATTATGGACTCCTCCCAATTTGAAGCAATACCAGGTCACGGTATAATAGCTACTATTGATGGGAAGAGCATACTCATCGGAACCCGTTCTCTTCTAGAAAAACATAACATTCCATTACACTTTCAAAAAGAAATGGAAGATTGGGAGAAAGAAGGAAAGACGGCAATGCTAATCAGTGTTGACGGTGTATGTAATGGGGCAATTGCTGTTGCAGATACCGTTAAAGATGAGGCAAAGGAAGCAATTACGCAATTAAAACAAATGGGGATAAAAGTTCTCATGCTAACTGGAGACAACCGCCGAACAGCTGAAGCCATTGCAGGTAAAGTTGGTGTTGAACAGGTAATTGCTGAAGTATTACCTGATCAAAAAGCAAACTATGTGAAAAAACTTCAACAAGAAGGGAAAAACGTCGCCATGGTTGGTGACGGTATTAATGATGCCCCGGCATTAGCGGTAGCCGACATTGGCATTGCGATTGGGACTGGAACAGATGTGGCGATTGAAGCGGCTGATCTTACCATCTTAGGTGGGGATTTACGTTTGCTTCCAAAAGCGATTCGACTTAGCCAGAAAACGATGAAAAACATTAAGCAAAATTTGTTTTGGGCTTTTGTATATAATAGTGCAGGAATACCAGTTGCGGCATTAGGATTATTGGCACCATGGATTGCTGGTGCAGCAATGGCATTTAGTTCAGTAAGTGTAGTATCGAATTCCCTTCGATTAAAGAAGGTAAAAATATAATTTGAGAAAGGAAGATGAATCATGGAATTAACATTAGATGTGAAAGGCATGACATGTGGTCATTGTAAACAGTCTGTTGAGGGGGCACTAACTTCCCTTGAAGGTGTGGAAAAAGTCGATGTACAACTTGATGCAGGGAAAGTGAACGTTACATTTGAAGATGGAAAAGTTACAAAAGAAAAAATGGCAGAAGCTGTAGAGGAACAAGGTTTCGACGTCGTGTAACTAAAAAGCATGTGAGCTTGAAGCTCACATGCTTTTTTTAATGTTGAACATATGGTAGTTGGTTTTTATAGTTAGAGAATTGTTGATATGATTGTTGCATTTTTTGTTGACCTACTTGTTCAAGGCTGTACCATCCATTTTTGAACATCATTTCAAACAGTTGACGTTGACAATCTTGTGTCTCTTTGAAGATGGTAGCTAAATCTTGGTAAACGCTTTGATTGCTCATTTCATTCATTGCCACACTATAAGCATTGGTCATATATTTTTCTGTCGTTAGCATATCTTGGGCAAAGTCACGTTCATTCATTTGTGGTGTTTTCGGGATTTGAGTTTCTGGATTCTGAATTTTTTGTCCACTTTGTCCACCTTGTTGATTTTGCATATTGTTCACTCCTTATTGCATAGTTTGGGAAGAAGGGTTGGAATTCAAATGTTGCAATATTTTTTCGTAATGTCGTTGGTGCATTTGTCCAGCTTGTTCTAGGGCAGCTTTTACATCTTGATTGTTACAGTTTTGCGCATAAAAATGAGCTTTTTTACAAGCATTTAAATTCCAGGAAAGCATGTCGGATAAGTATAAGTGATCTTTTGTACTATATACATTTTGGGGAATGGACATTTGCGTTTGGTTGGATTGTTGTTGTTGCACAAAATTTCCTCCTTTTTTTTATGACTATTGAATATGTTTTCACTAAAAAATGACAATTATGCTCAAATTGCTACAATATCTTCAAAAAATATATTCCATTTTGTCCATTTTTCTGAAAAAATGATATTATTAAAATAGTTTGTCAATTACATAACGGGGATACACAGAGGGGGAGCTTAAATGGAGAAATTAATGCGTAAGTTTTTCTTGTTCTTATCCAATAACAAATTTTTTACGAGATTGGCGAAAAAGTATGGATTACGTTGTGGTGCAGGTAGATTTGTTGCAGGGGAAACAATCGAAGATGCAGCTGCAGCGATAAAGAAATTGAATGAAAAAGGCTTAGTCGTTACCCTTGATCATTTAGGGGAATTCGTAGACAACGAAGAAGAAGCGAGGGAACGTACGGAAGAGTGCATTAAAGCAATTAAAGTAATTGGTGAACAACAACTTGATTCCCAACTGTCATTAAAGATGACATCAATGGGACTAGATATTTCCGATGAACTTGTTATGGAAAACATGCGAAAGATTTTAGAAGCAGGGAAGAAGCATAACGTGTTCATTACGATCGATATGGAGGATTATGCACGTTGTGGAAAGACGCTTGACATATTTAAACAATTGAAAAAAGAATATGATGGGCTCGGAACCGTTTTACAATCGTATTTATACCGTACCGTAGACGATATCCAGGAATTAAACGTGTATAAACCGAATTTACGACTTGTTAAAGGAGCATATAAAGAATCACCAGAAGTTGCGTATCCAAATAAAGCTGATGTAGATGAAAACTTAAAAAAGATCATTAAAATACATTTATTAAACGGTAATTATACAGCTGTTGCTTCTCATGATGATCATATGATTGAATATACAAAAGAGCTCGTAAAGGAGCACAACATTCCGAATGATCAATTCGAATTTCAAATGTTATATGGAATACGTGCGGAAAAACAAGAAGAGTTAGTGAAGGAAGGCTATAAAATGAGGGTATATGTACCATACGGTAATGACTGGTATGGATACTTTATGCGTAGACTTGCTGAAAGACCTGCAAACGTTGCTTTTATATTAAAAGGAATCTTTAAAAAGTAAGAAGAAACCGTTGATTCTCAAATGAGGATCAACGGTTTCTTTCATTGAGAAAAGATTGCGAAATGTCTGAAAATCATTTATAGTAAGGGTATAAATTGGGTAAAAGTACTAACTAAAAAAATTTCCGAATAAAATGAATGAGTATTCATTCAAAAAAAGGGGAGGAACGTATGACGAAAAAAATTGAACGGGCGGTCGTTATAGGCTCAGGTGTCATGGGAGCGGGAATTGCAGCCCATTTGGTAAACGTGGGAATTCCAACATTAATGTTAGACATTGTTCCAAAGGCGCTTACGGAATCTGAACAAAAGAAAGGATATACTCTAGAAACTCCTTCAGTGCGAAATCGCATAGTAAACGAAAGTAAAAAGAAGCTATTCAAGCAAAAACCGGCCCCACTAACAAGCAAGAAAAATGCCGACCTCATTACAGTGGGAAATATGGAAGATGATATAGAACAACTCGCAGATGTAGATTGGATTATTGAAGTTGTTGTAGAACATTTACCGATAAAACAAAAAGTATTTGAACAAGTAGATCGATACCGCAAAAAAGGATCCATTGTCAGTTCAAACACCTCTGGTATTTCTGTTAACAAGATGAGTGATGGAAGAACAGAAGATTTTAAGAAGCACTTTCTAGGCACTCACTTTTTCAATCCCCCACGCTATTTAAAATTATTAGAGATTATCCCAACAAAGAACACAAGTGAAGAAGTTTTAGCCTTTATGAAAAAGTTTGGCGAAGATGTGTTAGGAAAAGGTGTAGTAGAAGCGAAGGATACCCCAAACTTTATTGCGAATCGAATTGGTACGTATGGCTTAATGGTTACGGTGCAAGAAATGGTTCGTAATGGATATAGCATTGGGGAAGTAGATTCCATTACTGGACCAGTGATCGGCAGGCCAAAAAGTGCAACATTTCGCACGCTTGATGTCGTTGGCCTGGATACATTTATACATGTGGCGAACAATGTGCATGAAAAGGTCGAAGGGGACGAAAAAGATGTGTTTCAAATCCCCCCATTTATGAAGGAAATGAATGAAAAAGGATGGTTGGGGGCGAAATCAGGGCAAGGGTTTTTTAAGAAAGTTAAAAGTGATAACGAAAGTATCATTCTCGAATTAGATTATAAATCGTTAGAATATGTTGAGCGAAAGAAATTGAGAACGGCAGCTGTAAAAATGGCAAAGCAGGAAAAGACCCTTAGCCGCAAATTGAAAACGCTTTTATACCAGGAAGGAGATCGTGCAAGTGACTTTTTATGGTCGATTACGAGTCCAGTCCTTCTATATTCTGCTCAACTGCTAGGTGAAATAGCCGACGATATTACGGCGATAGACGAAGCAATGCGATGGGGGTTCGGCTGGGAACTTGGCCCTTTTGAAATGTGGGATGCAATAGGTCTTGAAAAATCGATTAGTCGAATGAAGGACGAAGGTCAAAGTGTCCCACAGTGGCTAGACGATATGTTAAAGGAGGGGACTACTTCCTTTTATAAACGGGATGGTGGGAAAGTTCATTTCTACCATCATGGAGAATACAAAGAAAAGGTGTACAACAAAAAAGAAATTCACCTTCAACGTTGGAAAGAAACAAACGGCGTTATGAAAAAGAATAGTGGAGCTAGCTTAATAGATATAGGTGATGATATTGCTTTGCTGGAATTCCATTCTCAAAATAATGCCATTGGCCTCGACATCATCCATATGATTCATTCCTCATTAGACGAAGTAAATCGAAATTACAAGGGACTCGTAATTGGGAATCAAGGGAGAAATTTCTGTGTTGGTGCGAATTTAGCGATGATTTTAATGGAAGCACAGGACGATAATTTTATGGAAATCGAGTTAGTCGTGAAGCAGTTTCAACAAGCGATGATGAAATTAAAATATAATGAAAAACCTGTGGTTGCAGCACCTTTCGGCATGACATTAGGTGGAGGAGCAGAAGTTTGTCTCCCAGCTGACGCCATTCAAGCCTCCCAAGAAACGTATATGGGGTTAGTAGAATTCGGTGTTGGATTAATACCAGGAGGAGGCGGAAATAAAGAATTTTATATCAAGCAATTAAACCGCCTACCCGAAGGTATCGATTTCGATTTACAAAAGGTAGCGAACGATGTGTTTGAAAAGATTGCTATGGCAAAGGTGTCAACTTCAGGAGATGAGGCCTATGAAAGTGGTTTTTTGAATGATCAAGATGCAATTAGTGTCAATAATGACCACCTCATTCATGATGCAAAACAGAAGGCAATTGCTCTTTATGATACTGGTTATAAACCGCCGAAGCGTAAGAAGGTCCCGGTAGTAGGAGAACAAGGCTATGCAACCATGTTGCTAGGAGCAAAATCCCTTCACTACGGAGGCTATGCATCCGAACATGACTTGAAAATTGCCAGAAAGCTAGCTTTCGTATTAGCAGGTGGTCGTTTGTCATATGGCACATACGTAGATGAACAGTATTTACTGGATCTGGAGCGGGAAGCCTTTTTAAGTTTAATAGGAGAAGAGAAAACACAACAAAGGATGCAACATATGCTTATGAAAGGTAAACCGTTACGGAATTAAGGTGACAAAGGGGGAGAAATTGTGAGAGAAGCAGTAATCGTCTCTGGTGCTAGAACACCTGTCGGAAAGGCAAAAAAAGGGACATTAGCGAAAATGAGACCCGATGACTTAGCGGCTTTAACAATTAAAGAGACATTAAATCGTGCAAATGGATATGACGGAAATATTGATGATGTCATTATCGGGTGTGCAATGCCCGAAGCTGAGCAAGGAATGAACATGGCTCGAAATATTGCGGGTTTAGCAGGACTGTCTTATGACGTTCCTGCCATTACGATCAATCGCTACTGTTCTTCAGGGCTACAAAGTATTGCTTATGCAGCGGAGCGGATCATGTTAGGAGCAAGTGACACCATTATTGCTGGTGGAGCTGAATCGATGAGTTTAATCCCTATGGGGGGGCATGTCATAAGACCGAATGTTCGCTTAGTCGAAAATGCCCCTGGCTATTACATGTCGATGGGTCACACTGCAGAAGAAGTTGCAAAGCGGTTTCAAATTAATCGTGAACAACAGGATGCCTTTGCGGTTCGGAGTCATCAAAAAGCGGCAAAAGCGTTGGCGGAAGGGAAATTTGATGAGGAAATCGTTCCTATTGAAGTAAATTCTAACGGTTTAAGTGAAGATCATCAGTTGGAGGAAAGAACCATAATGTTTAAGCAGGATGAAGGGGTACGTCCAAACACAACATTAGACGTGTTAGCGCAACTGAAACCTGCTTTTTCTATTACAGGTTCGGTTACAGCCGGGAATTCGTCGCAAATGAGTGATGGTGCCGCTTCTGTACTTGTTATGGACCATGAAAAAGCTTTAGCAGAAGGATTCAAGCCCCTCGTTAAGTTTAAGTCATTTGCGGTAGCTGGAGTAGAACCTGAAATTATGGGAGTAGGTCCAATCGAAGCTATTCCGAAGGCACTTGAACTAGCGGGGCTCGAACTATCTGACATAGGTCTGTTTGAATTAAATGAGGCGTTTGCGTCGCAATCCATACGAGTCATTCAAGCGCTCGAGTTAGATGAAGAGAAAGTGAATGTCAATGGAGGAGCGATTGCATTAGGGCATCCGCTTGGGTGCACCGGGACGAAATTGACTTTATCACTTATTCACGAAATGAAAAGAAGAAAGGAACAATTCGGCGTTGTCACTATGTGTATCGGTGGTGGAATGGGAGCAGCTGGTGTCTTTGAATTAATATAAGGGAGGCTATGAAAATGGGAGAAACGAAGGCGAAGCAATTTAAGGGCGGAGGTTTCTTTATTGAAGATATTGAAGCGGAAGATATATTAACTCCAGAAGATTTTACAGATGAGCATGTGATGATCGGAAAAACGACAGAAGAGTTTGTTGCTAAAGAAGTATTACCTTACTTAGACCGAATTGAAAACCATGAGTTTGAGTTATCTGTGAATTTATTAAAGAAAGCGGGTGAATTAGGGTTATTAGGTGCAGATGTGCCAGAAGAATATGGTGGGCTTGAATTAGATAAGGTTAGCTCATCATTAATAACAGAGAAAATATCACTAGCTGGTGGTTTTTCGATAACGCACGGTGCCCATGTTGGAATTGGATCATTACCAATTGTGTTTTTCGGAAATAAAGTGCAAAAAGAAAAGTATTTACCGGCACTTGCAACTGGAGAAAAAATAGCAGCATATGCCTTAACAGAACCCGGTTCAGGCTCTGATGCTTTAGGTGCGAAAACAACAGCAAAATTAAATAAAGATGGTACACATTATATTTTAAATGGAGAAAAACAGTGGATTACGAACTCTGCTTTTGCTGATTTGTTTATCGTATATGCAAAGGTTGATGGTGATAAATTTACCACCTTTATTGTGGAACGGGGCTATCCAGGGGTATCGACTGGACCTGAGGAAAAGAAAATGGGGATTAAATCTTCATCCACGAGAACATTAATTTTAGAAGATGCTGAAGTACCTGCACAGAATGTCCTTGGGGAGATAGGGAGAGGTCATATTATTGCGTTTAACATTTTAAACGTTGGACGATATAAATTGGCTATTGGTGCCGTTGGTGGCTCAAAGCGTGCATTAGAAGTAGCTGCAAAATATGCGAATGAACGGAAGCAGTTCCAAACACCAATATCACAGTTCCGTTTAACACAAGAAAAATTCGGTACAATGGCTTCCCGAATATATGCGAATGAAAGTGCAGTTTATCGTACTGTAGGATTGTTTGAGCAAAAACTCGGAGGATTGTCACAGGAAGAATTAAATGATGGTGCTGCAGTGGCAAAAGGAATAGCCGAATATGCGATAGAATGTTCAATTACAAAGTATTTAGGGACAGAACTGCTTGATTACTGTGTTGATGAGGCTGTCCAAATCCACGGTGGATATGGATTTATGCAAGAATATGAAGTGGAACGGATGTACCGAGATTCTCGGATCAATCGTATATTTGAAGGAACGAACGAAATTAATCGCTTACTTGTACCGGGAACATTTTTAAAAAAGGCTATGAAGGGTGAATTACCATTACTGCAAAAAGGTGAAGCACTACAAGAGGAAATTATGATGATGATGCCGGAGCGAGTAGAAGAAGGTGTACTTAATCAAGAAAAATATGTATTGTCGAATGCGAAAAAGATTGGCTTGTTAGTCGCTGGATTAGCTGTGCAAACCTACGGAAAAAAATTAGAACAGGAGCAGGAAATACTCGTTAATATCGCTGATATTGCTGGTGAGATTTACAATATGGAATCAGCTATCCTCAGAACGGAAAAAGCCATTAAAACGAACGGTGAAGAACAAAATCAACAGAAGGTACTGTGTACGGAGGTTTATTGTGAGGAGGCCTTCAATCGTATTGAGGCCCATGCGAAAGAAACATTAATGGCGGTTGAATCAGGGGACAATTTGCGAATGATGTTAGGTGCACTACGAAAGCTAACTAGACGAGATCCTGTAAACGTTATACTAAAGAAAAGGGAAATAGCTGCAAAAGTTATCTCGGAAGAAAAGTATTTCGTGTAGGTCTGCATTGGCAGGCCTTTTTTTATAGGGCTTATGGTCCTTATTGTTTTGTGATAAACTAATGATGAAATGGGAAAAAGGGGGGCAGATAATGGGGGTATTCGTATATTTTTATCCAAATTGCGGAACATGTAAAAAAGCTCTTAAGTGGCTTGATAATCATGGTGTTACATATGATTCAATACATATAGTGGAACAGACACCATCAGAGGACACCTTAAAGAACTTAATAGAAAAAAGTGGGTTGCCACCGAAAAAGTTCTTTAATACGAGTGGGAAAAAATATCGTGAACTTGGCTTAAAGAATAAGCTGAAAGATGCAACTGAAGATGAGATGATAGACTATCTTGCTTCCGACGGAATGTTAATTAAACGACCGATAGTAACCAACGGTGATAAGGTAACCGTTGGGTTTAAAGAAGAAACTTTTGAGGAAACATGGAAATAATGAGCAATACGTTTGAGGTTTAGTAGGAAAACAATTTATGATTTGAATTGTGAAATGATACATAGGAGGTAATGAATAATGAGTTTACCAAAAGATTTACGTTATTCAGAAGAACACGAATGGGTGAAAGTAGAAGGGGATAAAGTACGAATCGGAATTACGGACTTTGCTCAATCGGAACTTGGGGATATTGTTTTTGTTGAATTACCTGAGGTTGGAGATGAGTTGGAAGTCGACGAGCCATTCGGAAGTGTAGAGTCTGTAAAAACGGTATCTGAGCTTTATGCTCCTGTAAGTGGTAAAGTAGTTGAAGTCAATGAAGAGTTAGATGATAGTCCCGAATTCGTTAATGAATCTCCATATGAAAAAGCTTGGATGATTGTTGTCGAACCTGCTAATAAATCCCAAATCGATGATTTAATGACTGCAGAACAGTACGAAGAGATGACAAAAGACGAGTAAGTTAGAAATGCTAGTGGTAAAAGGCAGTGGTCACCACTGCCTTTTTCATATTTTTCTTTGTCGTAACTGATTCGGATAAAACTTGAGATAGGTGATCTTATGAACGAGGCTGAAAAGGTAATAATTGTTGAGGGGAATTCCGATAAAAAAAAAATCAAAAAAATTATTACAGAACAAGTTGAAATCATCTGTACAAATGGAACAATCGGAGTTGAGCAATTAGAGAATATTATTGAAGACCATCAATTAGATTACCGAGATGTCTATTTATTACTTGATGAAGACGATTCTGGACATAAATTGCGTAAGCAGTTAACACGGGAGCTTCCGCATGCCCAACAATTATATGTTGATCGGTCATTCCGGGAGGTAGAAACAACTCCTGATTATGAATTAGCCTCTATCCTCGTAAGAGCGGACATTGCGATTGATACGAACTATTTGAAGGGATAGGAAGAGAGATGAAGGAAATAACGAAAGATAATTTAGCCATATTTAACCAAGAAGTTGGTCTATCATTCATTTTTATTTATACACCATTTTGTGGAACTTGTAATGTGGCTCGTAAAATGTTGAATACTATTGAACAAATGAAAGGGAGTCTC
The DNA here is from genome assembly GCF_024259515.1 of Salirhabdus salicampi. Lineage (NCBI taxonomy): Bacteria > Bacillati > Bacillota > Bacilli > Caryophanales > Bacillaceae > Salirhabdus > Salirhabdus salicampi. Next base: position 191,978 of record NZ_JANBWE010000004.1, read on the forward strand.
CAGTTTCACGCCATGAATGCTTCGCTTTTTCCTCATGTGATGCAACAGTATAAAATCAAAAGTGTTCCTTGTTTAATCGTTTTTCGTAACGGGATAGCGGAAGAGAAGATTTATGCCTTTCATTCGGTCCCGTATATGTATGAAAAGCTGCAAATGTACTTACCTTCATAATGAATTGTCCTTTACACCTTCTATGCGCATTTTTTACCTGGTTGTAAAGGGCTTTTTTTATAGCCGTTCATTTTAAGCCTCAGAAGTATCTCCCTCACTTTTTTGCATCTTTTTGTGATCAGCTCATTCCATTGTTACATTACCCAGTCTTTGTGAAAGTCTCAACTGACATATTACTACTTCCGTATTATATGTCATAAGACAATTGGCTAAATTTCATAGAATATAGTTCCTATATTGATGATGAATGGAAGGGGTTGTAAATACATTATAGAACGAATAGATAAATCGAATAAAAAGGAGGAAGAAAATGAAAAGGAAGAAAAAGACCTTATCTGTATTAAGTTCAGCTTTAATCGTTGGACAGCTCTTAACGATTAGTTCTTCAGGGGCTATAACACTTTCTGGATCTGTCTCTAATTCAAGTGTAGAAGAAGAGCATACCCACTTAAACTCATTTGACATTAGAGACTCGTTACAGCAAATATTGCCTACGGATGTACAGTTAGATGCAGCAAACCAATTAGTAAATTCAGCAGGGGAAAGAACAAAAATTACTTGGAACGATAGGTTTGGTACGCCAGCTACGATTGTGAAAAAGGATGGGTACTTAACCGAAGCTACAGATGGCAGTGCTGAAGAGATTGCGAGAGAATGGTTAGAGGATCATGCTGCTGTGTTTGGCCTATCTTCTGATAATATGAAAACGTTAAAAATGATTCGTGCATCAAAGAGCGAAGAAACAGGTTTAACACCCGTAACATTTCAGCAGTCATTTAATGGATTGGAGTCAGTTTTTGGTGGGCGGATTATTGTTTCTGTGAACAAAGACGGTAAAATCTTAATGGTTACCTCTAATGTAACAAGAGAAACTACTTTATCTGCTTCTTTTGAACTTACCCCGGATGATGCACTTCAAGAAGTATTAAATCTACATGCCCCAGAGTTAGACTATACGCCTTCTATAAGCGGTGAAAAAAATGGCTGGACAGTATTCGATGGTTCTGATGTTCTTCCAACTGATCAATATGTGAAAAAGGCTTCGTTTATTATGAAGGATAGTGTACGTCCTGCTTATCGTGTCCTTTTTATTGAAGAACTGAACGAAGGTTATGAAGTAGTGATTGATGGAACGACAGGCGAAAAGCTATTTGAACGAGCATTAGTCGATTTTTCCCATAGTGAGTCAAGCTTACTAGAGTCAGAAGGGTTAATATTTGAAAATTACCCATCGGTCCCATATGCACCGGATGGTGGAGAGCAAGTATCAAAATCCTTTGCAGGAGATGAACATGCATCACCACACGGTTGGTTGATACCGGGTACTGAACTAGGATTCACCACATTTGGAAACAATGCTAATTCGTTTGCTAACTGGAGTAACTTTCTTGTCCCTGCAGACGAAGCAGTACGACCAGTAACGGCTACAGGTGATTTCGACTATCTTTTCACAAATGCATGGATGAAAAAGGAGGGAGAAACGTTACCTCCTTCTTATGCAGAGGATGTAAACAGTGCTGCAACGAATTTGTTTTATCACCATAATCTTTTCCATGATTATCTTTACAATCTTGGATGGACTGAGGAAGCAGGGAATATGCAACTCTCTAATTACGGTAATGGTGGATTAGAAGGTGACCCAATATTAGGTCTTGTACAGGCAGGTGCGACTACAGGTGGGGCACCGACCTATACAGGGCGAGATAATGCTTATATGTTAACATTGCCGGATGGTCTTACTTCATGGAGTGGCATGTTTTTATGGGAGCCGATTCCAGGCGTATTTGAAGGGAAATACGCAGACGGTGATTATGATGCCGGGGTTATATATCATGAATATTCGCACGCACTTACAAACCGTTACGTTGCAGGTGGAGAAGCTTTAAATAGTTTCCAATCTGGAGCTATGGGAGAAGGGTGGGGTGATTTCCTAGGCATGCACTACCTTGTGAAAGAGGGTCTTCAAACTGATCCAGTAGTAGGTGCATATGTAACAGGTAATGCTGAACGTGGAATCCGAAACCACGCTCTTGATAAAGCTCCATATAATTACGGAGATATTGGTTATGATATCACTGGACCTCAAGTACATGCTGATGGAGGTATATGGTCAGCCATATTGTGGCATGTCCGTGAAAGTTTAATTGAGGCATACGGAAAGTCAGAAGGAGAAGAAGTAATTGAGCATATTGTTTTAGATGCGATGCCTATTTCGGTACCTGATCCTTCTATGGTTGATATGAGAACGGCAATCGTGACAGCGGCGTTTGAACGATACGACGGAAAATACAATGATGTAATTTGGAAAGCATTTGCACAACGTGGTTTAGGTGATGGTGCATACTCTAATACAGGAGACGACACAGACCCAGTTCCATCCTTTGCATATGAGGGTGATTATAATGGCTTCCTTCGTGGAGAAATTGTGAATGCCACGACAGGAGAGCCAGTAGATAATGCAAGGGTAATTATTGGCCAATATGAGGCAAGAACTTCTGCTGCGGCAGTTACAAGTGAAACAGGTGGATTTGCACTTCCAATGGTCGAAGGGGAGTACGACGTAACAATACAGGCGAAAGGCTATGGTTCTACTACTCTTACTGAAAAGGTTAAGATTAAAGCTGGTAAAGCAAACTCTCTTAAAATCTCATTAGCACCAAACGTCGCTTCTTCTTTTAATGGAGCAACCATTCTACAGGCAGATGACCCATCCGATAGCAACCCTGCCAAACTGGCAATTGATGATACTGAAGCGAGCGTTTATGCAACAGAAGAAAAAGAAAATGGCTTCAATCGTACAACGTTTAGTGTCGACTTGGCTGGGGATGAGGCAGTCAAAGTTTCTCGTGTTCAAGTAAGTGCCTTTAAGGATGTAGCGAACTCACGCTTTGCTACTTTGAAAGATTTCAAAATACAAATATCGGAAGATGGATCGAATTGGACAACGGTCGTTGAAGACCGCTTTACGTATCAAAAGCCACGTCCAGCTGCACCTGACTTACACTATAAAACGTTTGATCTTAAAAAACCAACAAAGGCGAAGTTTATAAGGTTAGTAGCTAACAGTACGCAAGACAATAGTAAAGGTTTTGTACAAGTGGCAGAATTACAAGCCTTTACGAAAAATGGAGCAGCAGTCGAACCTATTGATATTCCACCATCTGAGCCATTTACTGCGAACGGAACAGTTGAGATTGGAAATCCAGGAACAGGAATTGGGTCATTAGGGGGCGTTCCTGCTACGTTAGCTGTTACAGAGAATGAATTTGTTACAACACAGAATCCTAATCCAGCTTCACAAGGTGCAGATGGGTATGTAGTAACCCTTCCGCAACAATACGGTGATGGGTTGCATAACTTTACGTTAAAAGCAAATGATAGTTCCAATGATTTTGATGTATTCTTTTACAATAAAGATTTCGAAGTTATCGGTGGCGTAGCAACTGCATCCGGAAATGAGTCAGGAGTTGTACCGGGAGGAACAAAATACATTTATGTCGGTTTATGGTCTGGTGCGAATGGGGCGTTTGATTTAACGGTTACTAGATCCTATTAGCATCAAAATCTATGACCTTTAGCTAAAATAAAATAGATATTCATTAGGATAGTTAGCCCAAAATAATGGCTAACTATCCTTTTTTGCACAATTAAGTGAAATATTTTAAATGCTTAGTTAATAAAGTAATAAGATTGATTTCACTTTTCCGCTTAATACCATAATATCAGTATGTCCACTTTGTTTGAGCCCGTGCGCAAATCGCGAACCAGTTCTACGGGAGGACTCCCTTTTTTCTGCGTAATTTTGAATTATTTCCCCGGAAATCGAGGGAACTCCCTATTTTTCGTCACATAATTGTTGTTGACATCGGTTGTATTTGAGATATAGTATACTGATAATCTCATATTTATCTCATCATGAGAGGTGAAGAGACTAACCTTGAGAAATAAGGAAAAGTGGTACGACAACCCCACTTAATTTCACAATGTTGGCGGAGATTAAATAAATTACAAAGTTCTTTCTTGTGGTAAAGAGATGTTATTTTTGTTGACAACTACTAACAAAGGGTGCTAAAATCTCTTTTGTGAATCAAATAGAATCATATAAATTTCATATATATTCTCTTATCAAGAGAGGTGGAGGGACTGGCCCTGTGAAGCCCGGCAACCATCAAACAAACGTTTTGTTTGAAAGGTGCCAATTCCTGCAAAGTCATTGACTTTGGCAGATGAGAGAACAGCGAGCGTATACATACGCCTTTCTGTTCTCCTGCGAACAGAAAGGTGTTTTTTTATGAGGAGGTACCAAAATGATTTCTATAAAAAATGTTTCAAAAACATATCAAAGTAATGAATCTGAAGTTTTAGCTGTTGATAATATCAACTTAAATATTAATAAAGGTGAAATTTTTGGTGTAATTGGATTTAGTGGTGCTGGAAAAAGTACGTTTGTCCGGTTACTCAATAGACTAGAAGAGCCGACAAGTGGCGAAATTATCGTTGATAATCAAAGCATAACCACTTTGAGCCCACGAAAATTACGGAAAGAACGCCAAAAAATCGGCATGATTTTCCAACACTTTAATCTCCTTTGGTCTAGAAACGTTTTAGAGAACATTATGTTACCACTTGAGATAGCAGGTACACCAAATCGAGAAGAAAAGGCTCGGGAGTTAATTCAACTGGTTGGACTTTCAGGAAAAGAAAAGTCGTATCCTTCTCAACTAAGTGGTGGGCAAAAACAGCGTGTCGGAATTGCGCGTGCACTGGCGAATGATCCAAAAGTGTTGTTGTGTGATGAGGCTACGTCCGCATTAGATCCACAAACAACAGATGACATACTAGATTTACTCGTTGATATTAATAAAAAATTAGGGTTGACGATTATTTTAATTACCCACGAGATGCATGTCATCCAAAAAATCTGTCATCGTGTAGCTGTTATGGAAAATGGTCAAGTTATCGAACAAGGTAAAGTTTTAGATGTGTTTATGCATCCAAAAGAGAATACTACGAAACGGTTTGTACAACAAGTTATGACACAAGAGCCGAACGACGACACACTAGACACAATTATTAAAGGTTATACATCAGGGAAAGTCTTGAAGTTGCATTTTATCGGCGAAGATACCAATCGTTCCCTCATTAGCCAATTAGCTAAACAATTTGAGGTCGATATTAATATTTTGCAAGGCAACATTAGTCAGACACAAGAAGGGGTTTACGGGTCATTGGTTATTCATATAGACGGACATGAAAAGGATATCGAAGCAGCCTTGGATACGATCACAAGTACATCAGTAGAAATTGAGGTGATATCCGATGTTGAATGATTTATTTCCTAATGTAAATATGGACGATTTATGGACAGCTACTTATGAAACACTATATATGACCGTTTTATCTGTCATTGGAACATTAATTTTAGGTGTTTTACTAGGATTATTATTGTTTTTGACGGCGCGTGGAGGGATTTGGGAAAACCAAATTATCAATTTTATTACTGCAACATTAGTTAATGTTTTTCGCGCGATACCGTTCATTATATTAATACTGCTTCTTTTCCCATTTACAGATTTCTTAATGGGAACGATAAGAGGACCTAAGGCTGCTTTGCCAGCTTTAATCATCGGGGCATCCCCCTTTTATGCCCGCATGGTAGAAATAGCATTAAAGGAGGTGGACAAAGGGGTTATTGAAGCGGCAAAGGCGATGGGAGCAAAATACCGCACGATTATTTTTAAGGTATTGTTACCTGAATCGATGCCAGCCTTAATTTCTGGTCTTACGGTAACAGCGATAGCTTTGATTAGTTACACAGCTATGGCTGGTGTAATAGGAGCTGGTGGTCTAGGAGACTTAGCATACCGTAAAGGCTTCCAAAGATGGGATTTTGATGTTGTATTTGTTTGTACTGTCTTTATTGTTGTTATCGTATTTATCTTCCAATTTATTGGGGATATTACGTCAAGAAAAATAGATAAACGCTAAAGGAGAGAAAATCAATGAAAAAACTATTAACAGTATTATTAACAGCACTATTTGTACTTGCTTTAACTGCTTGTGGGTCATCAGAAGATAATGCAGGGAATGGCAACGAAGGAAACGGTAATGGAAACGAAGAAGAAACAACAACTATCACAGTAGGTGCGACAGCTGTTCCCCATGCTGAAGTATTAGAGGAAGTAAAGCCTCTTTTAGCTGAACAAGGTATTGAATTAAAGATTGAAACGTATCAGGACTATGTTTTACCTAACCAAGACCTAGATAACGGAACGTTGGATGCGAACTACTTCCAGCATATTCCTTACCTTGAGCAACAAAAATCAGATTTCGGTTATGATTTCGTAAATCTTGGCGGTATTCATATTGAGCCGATCGGTATTTACTCTGTAAACCACACTAGTGTTGACGCGATTCCTGATGGAACTGCTGTATTGATGAGTAATTCTGTAGCAGATCATGGTCGTATCTTATCTCTTCTGGAAGTGGCTGGTTTGATTAAACTTAAAGATGGTATCGATAAAGTAAATGCTACTGAGGAAGATATTGTTGAAAATCCTAAAAATCTTGACTTTGATGCAAGTTATGACGCTGGTTTCTTACCTCAATATTATGAGCGTGAAGAAGATACATTAGTAGCAATTAACACAAACTATGCAATCGAAGCAGACTTAATCCCGGCAGAAGATGCACTTATTTTAGAAGGATCTGAATCTCCATATGTTAACGTAATTGCTGCTCGCAGTGAAGATGAAAATAACGAAGCATTGAAGGCACTCGTTGAAGCATTACGTTCTGAAGATATCCAAAACTTCATCAATGAAAAATATGAAGGTGCGGTTGTACCAGTAAACGAGTAATGAGAAAATTATAGCTATTAGAAGGATATAACTTCAATTATAAAGGAAGGGGATGTAACTATGACATATAGAGTTACATCCCCTTTCACGTATATATAAGGGATATATTGCGCTTTGTATTTCGGATTTTGGGTATGCTAAAATTTAAGACGTAAATTATAAGAAAGGAATGATTTTGTTATTTCTGACCATCTTGATTTAAATTACACGTCTGAAATGGAAAAGGCTATGCAACAATCACACGGAATGGGATATGAGGAGTATAGCCGAAAGCTGACAAAGCGGATTGAAGTTGAGAAGAAGAGACAGAAGGAACATCGGGAGATGCAACAAATGATAGCGAAAGTTGACCAGCAACTACATCGATAATATAAATAAATAATTTGGGGAGACACTTGTATAGAAGTAGGCAAGTGTCTCCCTTTTTTCATACTAAAAGAAATGTTAAGCTGGCTGTATCTTTATAAGGAAATTTTCTTTATAATGAGTATAAATTACATCTTAAAAATGTATGTAAATAAATAATACATATAATTGTAGAAACTAGTCTCTACATGATTACGGTGACGTATATTTATCTGTGGTCTATAAGTTGAATCTAGATTCTATATGTTATAAGATTGTAATGAGAATAGAGTGAGAATATAGGTTCACTTACATTTAAGTAATTTTATAATATTGGAGGTATCTTTATGGCAGGATCAACAGTAGAAATTAAAGATCTTCACGTTGAAATTGAAGGTAAAGAAATATTGAAAGGTGTCAATTTAACAGTTACTGGTGGAGAATTCCATGCGGTTATGGGGCCAAACGGTACAGGTAAATCAACGTTGGCTTCCGCAATTATGGGGCATCCGAAGTACGAGATTACACAAGGTTCGGTAACAATTGATGGAAAAGACGTGCTGGAAATGGAAGTGGACGAAAGAGCTCAAGCAGGTCTGTTTTTAGCAATGCAATACCCAAGTGAAATCCCGGGAATCACAAACTCAGATTTCCTACGTTCCTCTATTAATGCACTACGTGGTGAAGGTAACGAAATTCCTTTAATGCAATTCATTAAAGAAATGGATAGTGCAATGGATTATTTGGAAATTGATAAAAACATGGCACAACGTTATTTAAATGAAGGGTTCTCTGGCGGTGAGAAAAAACGTAATGAAATTCTTCAGTTGATGTTGCTTAAGCCGGCAATTGCTATTTTGGATGAGATTGACTCAGGTTTAGATATTGATGCGTTAAAAGTGGTATCTAAAGGAATTAACAAATTACGTAGCGAGGACTTCGGCTGTTTAATGATTACACACTACCAGCGTTTGCTTGATTATATTACTCCAGATAAAGTACACGTTATGATGCAAGGTCGTATCGTAAAATCCGGTGGTCCTGAACTAGCTGAACGGTTAGAAGCAGAAGGTTATGACTGGATTAAACAAGAACTAGGAATCGAAGACGAAACAGTAGGGCAAGAAGCGTAATTATAGGAGGGGTAACATGACCGTAGAAACGAAATTACCGTTTGATAAACAATATGTCAATCAATTTTCCGAAGGTCGTGGTGAACCGGAATGGATGAAGGAATTTCGTCTTCAGGCATTGGAACTGGCAGATCAACTTCCTATGCCGAAACCGGAAAAGACACGAATTGACAATTGGAATTTCACACGGTTTAATCATGATGTTCAAGGTGATGTCATTCAAAACCTTGATGAATTACCTAGCGAAGTACGGGTGTTTGTTGATAAAGAGAATGCGAGTAACATCATAATTCAACGTAACAATTCTGTAGCCTATGCATCACTTTCACAATCATTGAAAGAGAAAGGCGTTATTTTTACAGATATACGTACAGCGTTAAACGAGCATAGTGACTTAGTTCATAACTATTTTATGCGTGATGCAGTGAAATTTGACGAAAATCGTTTAACAGCACTTCATGCAGCATTGTTAAATGGTGGAGTATTCTTATATGTACCGAAAAATGTCGTAATTGAAGAGCCTATTCAAGTTGTTTTCTGGCAAGAAGATGATGAAATAGGTCTATTCAACCATGTGCTGCTTGTTGCTGATGAAGGTAGTGAAGTTACGTATGTTGAAAATTATATTTCAACAAACACAGAAAAAGAAGCAGTGGCAAACATCGTAAGTGAAGTGATTGTGAATGACCAAGCAAAAGTATCATACGGTTCAGTAGATAACTTTGCAAAGGGAACAACAACATATGTCAACCGTCGTGGTGTTGCATACCGTGACGCACAAATTGAATGGGCATTAGGTCAAATGAACGACGGGAATACCCTTTCAGAAAATGTGACAAACTTAATGGGAGAAAACTCCGTTGCAAATGCGAAGTCCGTTTCTGTGGGTCGCGGTGATCAGAAGCAAGACTTCATGACGAATATTACTCATTACGGAAAAGGGTCAGATGCACACATATTACAACATGGTGTTATGAAGGACAGCGCCAGCTCCATTTATAACGGTGTAGGAAAAATTGAACACGGTGCATCGAAATCGAATGCAGAACAGGAATCGAGAGTTCTTATGTTAAGTAGTAAGGCCCGTGGTGATGCAAACCCAATCCTGTTAATTGATGAAGATGATGTAACGGCAGGTCACGCTGCATCAGTAGGAAGAGTGGACCCAATTCAGTTATTTTATCTAATGAGCCGTGGTATTTCTCAAAAAGAAGCAGAACGTCTTATTATTCATGGTTTCTTAGCGCCTGTGGTAAATGAGCTTCCAATTGAGTCAGTCAAAAAGCAATTAACTGAAGTGATTGAAAGGAAAGTATATTAATGAACGTTAACGAAATTCGTGAACAGTTTCCTATATTGAACCAAGAAGTAAATGGTCATCCATTAGTATACCTAGATAGTGCAGCTACCTCACAAAAGCCAATTCAAGTGATCGAAAAGGTGAATGAGTACTATCGACTGCACAATTCTAACGTACACCGAGGGGTTCATACATTGGGAACAAGAGCTACTGAAGGATACGAAGGTGCACGGGAAAAGGTAAAAAACTTTATTAATGCGAAAAGCACAAAAGAGGTTATTTTCACAAGAGGAACAACGACCGCTATAAATAAAGTTGCTCATAGTTATGGAAGAACAAATTTAAAAGAGGGGGATGAAATTGTCATAACCCCGATGGAGCATCATAGTAATATTATTCCATGGCAACAAGTTGCAAGGACTACTGGTGCAACGTTAAAATACATTCCCCTTCAGGAAGACGGTACGATTTCGATGGAGGATGTTAAGGCAACAATTACGGAAAACACAAAAATAGTAGCAATGGTTCATGTTTCAAATGTTCTTGGTACGATTAACCCAATTAAAGAAGTCATTGATGTTGCCCATAAACACGGAGCGATTGTTCTCGTAGATGGTGCCCAAAGTACACCACACATGAAAATTGATGTTCAAGAATTAAATTGTGACTTCTTTGCTTTTTCCGCTCATAAAATGTGTGGACCTAGTGGAGTTGGTGTTCTATACGGAAAACAAAAATTGTTGGAAAATATGGAACCGGTTGAATTTGGTGGAGAAATGATTGATTTTGTTGATCTTCATGAGTCGACATGGAAAGAACTTCCGTGGAAATTTGAAGGTGGAACACCGATTATTGCGGGAGCAATAGGACTTGGAGCAGCAATTGATTTTCTAGAAGAAATCGGGTTAGACAATATTGAAAAACATGAAAAAGAACTTGCTCACTATGCACTTCAAAAGCTGAATGATTTTAATGGAATGAAGATTTATGGTCCAAAAGAACGTGCGGGTCTTGTCACCTTTAATTTGGAAGACGTTCATCCCCATGATGTTGCAACGGCATTGGATTCACAGGGGATTGCAGTAAGAGCAGGTCACCATTGTGCTCAACCGTTAATGCGCTGGTTAGATGTAACCGCAACAGCAAGAGCTAGTTTTTACCTCTACAATACGAAGGAGGATATTGATAAACTAGTAGAAGGACTTGAAAAAACAAAGGAGTTTTTTGGTGATGTCTTTTAATAACTTAGAAACCTTATACAGACAGGTCATCATGGACCACTATAAAAACCCTCGTAATAAAGGTACAATTGACGGAGATGAGCATTTAACGGTTGAAATGAATAACCCAACATGTGGTGACCGAATCCATCTTCAACTAAAGGTTCGTGACGGCATCGTGGAAGATGCAAAGTTCACAGGTGAAGGTTGTTCCATTAGTATGTCTTCGGCTTCGATGATGACACAAGCAGTTAAAGGGAAAACCGTTGAAGAAGCATTAAAGTTATCTGATTACTTTTCAGATATGGTTCAAGGAAAAGATGTTGATCATGAGGACTTGGAATTAGGCGATATTCAAGCGCTTCAGGGCGTTTCCAAATTCCCTGCACGGGTAAAATGCGCAACTCTATCTTGGAAAGCAATGGAAAAAGGGATAGAGAACAACGAATAACATTACCTTAAGGAGGTATTGGAATGGCGAAAAAGGCACCGGAAATTGGTGATTATAAGTACGGGTTTCATGAACGTGATGTTTCTATTTTCCGTACAGAGCGTGGTTTAACAGAAAATATTGTTCGTGAGATCTCTAAGCAGAAGGAAGAACCGGAGTGGATGTTAGAATTCCGTCTGAAATCTCTTGAACAGTTCTACAAAATGCCTATGCCACAATGGGGTGGAGAATTAGGTGAACTGAATTTTGATGATATCACGTATTACGTAAAACCTTCTGAACAATCAGAGCGTTCTTGGGATGAGGTACCTGAAGAAATCAAAAGAACATTTGATAAGTTGGGTATTCCGGAAGCAGAACAAAAGTATTTAGCTGGTGTTTCTGCGCAATATGAATCGGAAGTTGTATACCACAACATGAAAGAAGAACTAGAAGAACAAGGAATTGTCTTTAAGGATACGGATACTGCATTGAAAGAAAACGAGGACTTGTTTAAAGAATATTTCGGTAAATTAATTCCACCTTCTGATAATAAATTCTCAGCATTAAACTCAGCTGTATGGTCTGGTGGTTCATTTATATATGTACCTAAAGGGGTAAAAACAGATACTCCTTTACAAGCATACTTCCGTATTAATTCAGAAAACATGGGTCAGTTTGAGCGTACGTTAATCATTGTTGATGAAGGCGCATCAGTTCACTATGTTGAAGGTTGTACGGCACCTGTTTATACAACAAATTCACTTCACAGTGCTGTTGTTGAAATCTTTGTTAAAAAGGATGCGTATTGCCGTTACACAACAGTTCAAAACTGGGCAAATAACGTATATAACCTTGTAACAAAGCGTGCAAGTGCTGATGCTAACGCTACGATGGAATGGATTGATGGAAACATCGGTTCTAAACTTACAATGAAATACCCTGCAGTATTATTAAAAGGTGAAGGAGCGCGTGGTTTGACACTTTCCATAGCGTTAGCAGGAAAAGGCCAACACCAAGATGCTGGTGCTAAAATGTTGCACCTGGCTCCGAACACGTCATCTACTATTGTTTCGAAGTCGATTTCGAAACAAGGTGGTAAAGTGACGTATCGTGGTATTGTTCACTTCGGAAGAAAAGCAGATGGTGCTCGTTCAAACATTGAGTGTGACACATTGATTTTAGATAATGAATCAACGTCCGATACAATTCCATATAATGAGATCCTTAACGACAATATTTCTCTGGAACATGAAGCGAAAGTATCAAAAGTTTCAGAAGAGCAGCTGTTCTATCTTATGAGTCGTGGTATCTCAGAGGAAGAAGCAACTGAAATGATCGTAATGGGCTTCATTGAGCCGTTTACGAAGGAGTTGCCAATGGAATATGCGGTAGAAATGAACCGTCTAATTAAATTCGAAATGGAAGGTTCTATCGGTTAATCTTTTCATAACATTACTCATAAGAACCCGTTTCTGTATATAATATAGGAAGCGGGTTCTTTCTTTTCATTGACAAGTACATATGAAGTAGGGATTCATTATGTTTATAATTATGATGATTTTGTTAGGTTTTCTTTCTGCCTTCCTTGGAAGTATAGCCGGGTTAGGGGGCGGTATTATTTTTGTCCCAAGTCTATTGTTGTTGCATCAATTTAGCCCATCCTTCAGTTGGGCAACTCCGCAAGCTGTTGTTGGTATGTCATTGCTTGTTATGATTTTCACAGGATTATCCTCAACACTTACATATGTGAAGCAAAAACGAGTTGATTTAAAAAGTGGTTTTATATTTTTAAGTGGCAGTGTACCAGGCGCACTTATTGGTGTTTGGCTAAACCAGCATATACATCCAGAACCCTTCCAAGTGACTTTTGGCATAATAATGTTAGCTGTTTCCTCTTTGTTCTTTTTAAGAACTAAGTTCACTTTACAAAATGCACCAAATCAATATGGAATAAGCCGTCCTTACAATTTGTCCGGTGAAACGTATTACTATTCTTATCGTGTTCCGGTCGCATGGCTTGTTTCTTTTGTCATAGGGAGCTTTTCGGGCCTGTTTGGAATTGGTGGGGGTTCGTTAATGGTTCCCGTAATGTTGCTTTTATTCCACTTTCCTTCATCTATTGCAGTCCCAACATCAATGTTTATGATTTTTATTTCCAGTATCGTTGGCACTATAGGACATATTTCGTTTGGGAACATACAGTGGGAATATACGTTATTATTTATTCCAGGCGCTTGGCTAGGTGGTGTGGCAGGTGCTAAAGTTAACCAAAGGATGAAAAGTAAAACTGTTGAATGGTTCCTGCGTATTTTATTAATCCTAATTGGAATCCGTATGATTTTGCAAGGTTTAACATAAGGGGTATGAAAATGAAAGAAAATATCTATCTTTATTTTACAAGTGACGTCCATAGCCACTTTGAACATTGGCCCAATATAATAGAGTTTTTTAATGAACAAATTTATCGACGAAAACAACGAGATGATACATATTTTTTATTGGATAATGGTGATCATATGGATCGATTCCATCCAATTACAGAGGCATTTTTAGGGGAGGCAAACGTATCACTCTTAAATGATGGTGGTTACGACTGTGTTACGGTCGGTAACAATGAAGGGATAACATTACCTGCAGAGAACTTTTTTCACTTATATGACAATGCTGATTTCAGTGTTGTTTGCGCCAATATTTATCCAAAAAATGAAAAAAAGCCATCATGGTTAAAACCATATACAATGTTACAGTCGAAAAAAGGTGTCAAAATTGCCGTGTTAGGTTTGACAGCACCCTTTCAACTTTTTTATGAGCAAATCGGCTGGCAAACAGAATCTCCATATGATGTGTTAGACCGCTATATAGCTGAGGTTAAAGCGCAGTCAGATGTCATCGTGTTATTATCACATTTAGGTATTCATGATGATGAATACATTGCCAATCATTATCCTGAGATAGATATCATTATCGGAGGACACACTCACCATTTATTTAAACATGGGGAAGTTGTTAACGATACTTTATTGGCAGCGGTTGGAAAACACGGGATGTATGCTGGTGAAATTATGTTTAGTTGGGATTTTGAATTAAATGAAATCGTTACAAAAGAAGCCTCGGCAATAGACATCAACCATTATGCCAAAGATCATCATACTGAAAGTTTGCTTCGTAATTTTGATGAAAGAGCAAACGAAATCTTGTCTAAATCCGTAGGCTTTCTAAAAGAGCATTATGAGGTAAACTGGTTTTCATCAACGGCGTTAATAGAACAGCTCGTTGAAACGATGAAGATATGGACAGAGGCGGACTGTGCCATGCTGAATGCAGGTATGTTACTCGGAGGCTTAGAGCGTGGGGTTATTACCTATGGCGATTTACATCGAATTTGCCCACACCCGGTGAATCCATGTAAAGTTAAAGTTTCTGGTGAAGAGCTCCTTGAAATCATAAGACTGGTGAAAACAAAACGATTTGAGCAATTTGAATTAAAGGGGTTTGGATTTAGGGGGAAAGTTATTGGAAAAATGATTTTTTCTAATATTACGACTGAAATGTTTACAGACCAACATGGGGATCAACACGTAAAAAAGGTTTATATTAATGGAGAACCTTTAAACAAAAACCGAAAATACCAGCTTGCAACGGCAGACACTTTTACATTTGGACAGCTAATCCCTGAAATAGCGAAATCGACGAATAAAGAATACTATATGCCTGAATTTTTACGGGATCTTTTAGGAGATACGATTAAAAAATTCACCTCATAATGAAACGTTCCCCTCTTCTCTTCATACATTGTAGAAGAAAGGGGTGGAATAAATGGTTTCGGTTAAACCATTATGGATTGAAGACAAACCATTTACAGCGGTACACGTACAACTACCAAAAACAAACTTACTTGTTATCTCAAATGATATAGGTTATGTCATGTGTGGTGCCCTTGATATTGATCTTTTGAATGAGAAATTAGCAGACCGTGGTATTGTAGCGGGAAGAGCAATTGGAGTCCGCACGATGGAAGATTTATTAGAAGCTTCCCTCGAAAAAGTGACCATTACAGCTAAGGAAAAGTATGGCTGGATAGAAGGCATGTCCTGTCGAGAGGCATTGCTAAAATTATAATCCCAATTGTTAAGCCTGTTTATGACCACTCATGAACAGGCTTATCTTATGAAAAAGATGTTTGTGTGGTCAACCCTCTGTATTTTTGTGCATACATTTTACAGAGGGGGGTTCGAACAATGTTAAGCAAACGAAAAAAAAAGGCACCGCCTCCATTAGCAAAAGTCTTCATGATTACAATTATATTTTTTATGGTTACAGTATCTGCCAGTCTATGGTTCATCAATGAAGGAATTGAGCCGACATTAATGGCTATCGCTGAAACGAAGACAAAGCAATTTGCTCGTGAAGCAATAAATGAGGCTGTTAGCAAACGGATTGCCGAAGACCTGGAATTTGAAGATCTAATCCAAGCGGAAACAGATGAGGATGGAGTCATAACATCAATGGGCTGGAATTCTGTTGTTTTAAATCGTGTATTACGAAATACGACCTTCCGTGTTCAAAATTATTTAAAGCGAATGGAACGAGGGGAGTTTTCCCCTGATGCTTCTCTAGATATCGAGGCAGATCCTAATGATCTCCAAGAAGAACAGGATGTTAACAACAATCCGGTAGTTGAAGAGATCCCAATAGGTGAGGCAACTAATATCGCTATTCTATCCAATCTTGGACCAAAAATTCCGATTCGGTTTAAAGTAATTGGAGATGTACAGTCTGATATGGAAGTAACGATTGAAGAGTATGGGATCAATAGTGCACTAGTTAAGCTCTTTATTAAAATTGAAGCCAATGTTTCTATTGTGATTCCGTTTTCTACAGAGACAACAAAGGTATCTGCGAATATACCTGTAGATGTACGTGTCATCCAAGGGCATGTACCAGAATTTTATAATCGTTCAGATAGTGGAAATTCAACACCTTCCATCACAGTTCCGTTTAACTCTTTACAATAAATCGATAGATATGATAATATTTTTATTTGGAAAATGGAATATGGTATAAACCTTATCTTATCGATGGGGTAGAGGTGCAGTTCGTATTAGTAACCACTTGGAGGATGAAAAACGATGAAGGGTGGTGAAAGGACGTATTGCCGAAGCATAAAGTAGGGTCACCTATTTTTGTTGGTATGTTCTTGAATAAGGAATATACTGTCATGCAAATCCATAACTTGCATGGGGTGCTACTGATCGATGGAGGATGACAGATTATTACACAGGTAATGATGAGTTATGTCTCTATCATTGCCTTTTTTTATTGTCTCCCAATACATCTATGTACTAACCTCATGTCCATTTTTCCTTTAACCTGTCCATCTTGGAAAACACAGAATAGAAGGGAGACTTAAATATGACAGGTACATTTTTATCTTTAATTCCACCCTTTGTGATGATTTTGCTCGTCATTTTAACGAAGCGAGTTCTTTTGTCATTAGGTGTTGGTATTATATTAGGAGCACTATTTATCCACAAGTTTCATATTGGTGGTGCATTGTTGGAGGTATGGAACTCCTTTTTTGGAATATTCATTGATGATGGAGCACCAAACTATTGGAATATTAATCTGTTATTGTTCCTATTATTCTTAGGCATGATGACATCATTTATGACTGCATCAGGTGGTGCAAAAGCGTTTGGTGATTGGGCAGTACGTAAAATTCAAACGAAAAAAGGTGCCCAAACAGTACCAGCTGTATTAGGTTTAGTTTTATTTATTGATGATTATTTTAACAGTTTAACGGTTGGACAAGTATCTAGACCAGTAACGGACCGTCATAAGGTATCACGTGCAAAATTGTCTTATTTAATTGATTCAACAGCTGCACCTGTAACGGTATTATCGCCAATTTCCAGCTGGGGTGCTACCATTATCGGTTTAGTTGGTACGGCAATTGCAGCAAATGAAATTACAGATCTAAAGGCATTTGATGCATTCGTTCAAATGATGCCACTTAACTTTTATGCAATAGCAGCAATTATTCTTGTGTTTATCGTCGCTTTAACAAACTTAAATATAGGTCCAATGAAGAAACATGAAGAACGTGCACAAAAAACAGGAGATGTAGTTGGCCCTAACAATGCACCAGGAGAATTAGGTAATACATTTGTTGAAGTGAAAAACGGACGTATTTATCAGTTGCTTTTACCTATACTCGTTTTAGTAGCAGTAACGGTAGTCCACATGTTCTTAACAGATATGAACGATCCAGCTCTTTCACTCGTTTACGGTGGATTAACAGCAGTAATCGTTGCCTTGATTGCGTATATGTTCCAAAAGGGAACAAAAACGCCTGTCATGGATGTTATTGGTAAAGGAATACAGTCCATGTTACCAGCCATTTATATTTTAATTTTTGCGTGGATGATTAGTACAATTATCGATGTACTAGCAACAGGTGATTATTTAGCAACTGTTGTAAAAGAAATGAATATGAATTTACTTTTCCTACCTATTATCGTATTTGTATTAGCTGGACTTATGGCATTTGCTACAGGAACGTCATGGGGAACCTTTACAATTATGATTCCAATTGCAGCTCAAATCGCAGCTGCAGCAGACCAGGACATGTTCCTCATATCTATTGCTGCGGTTTTAGCCGGGGCTGTTTTCGGTGACCACTGTTCACCTATATCAGATACGTCCATTTTGTCCTCTACTGGTGCAGGTGTATATCACATTGATCACGTCATTACACAACTTCCATATGCAATTATTGCAGCTATTGCAACAATTATTGGTTATCTAATTTTTGGTGTAACTGGAATGGTTTGGCTTGCACTTGTGAGTATGGTGGTAGCATTATTCATCCTACCAAAGTTGTATATTTTAGGTAGTAATAGGTAATAAAAACCGTTAAGAAAAGCCTTTCATAAGGCTTTTCTTTTTTATGTGCAAAAAATGTCTAAAAATTTTGTTTATGTTCTTTACACTTAGGACATTAGTCTGTATAATACATACATGTTTAGTAAAATTATTCTGAATAAACAGACAATTACAACGTATACTCTGAACAAGCAGAGTAAAATTATAAGGAGGTAGCGTTTATGTCAAACCGTGCACAGTGGGGAACACGCGCTGGATTTATCCTGGCGGCTGTAGGTTCTGCAATTGGTTTAGGAAACATTTGGCGTTTCCCGTATGTAGCTTATGAAAATGGAGGAGGGGCATTCTTCTTACCATACTTAGTTGCCCTTTTTACAGCTGGGATTCCAATCTTGATTTTGGAATTTACAATCGGTCATAAGTATCGAGGTTCTTCGCCGTTAACCTTTGCTAGATTGAACAAAAAGGCAGAGTGGGTAGGTTGGATGCAAGTATTAATTTCATTTGGTATTGCAACTTACTACGCAGTCATTATTGGTTGGGCAATGTCCTATTCCATTTTCTCATTTAACTTAAAATGGGGAGATGAAACTGGTGGATTCTTAATGGGTGACTACCTCAAAGTAGGAGATGTCGGTCCAGCAGGATCTTTTGTACCTGGAGTTGTCATTCCGCTTATTATTGTTTGGGTCATCGTTTTAGGTATTTTATTTAAAGGGATTAAGAAAGGTATCGAAGTTGCCAACAAAATTTTCATCCCTACATTAGTGGTATTATTCCTGATTATTGTTATCCGTGCTTTAACACTTGAAGGTGCAACAACTGGTCTAAATGCTTTCTTTAAGCCTGACTGGTCTCAGTTAGGTAATGCAAGTGTATGGACAGCTGCATATACACAGATTTTCTTTAGTTTATCAATTTGTTTTGCTATCATGATCACTTATTCAAGTTATCTACCTAGAAAATCTGACATTAACAATAACGCATTTATTACTGGTTTAAGTAACTCTGGATTTGAATTGCTTGCAGGAATCGGGGTATTCTCTGCTTTAGGTTTCTTAGCAGTTTCAACGCAAAGTGAAGTAGCTGATGTAGCAGCAAGTGGAGTAGGTTTAGCATTTGCAGTATTCCCGCAAATCATTAACCAAATGCCATTCTTAAATGAATTATTTGGGTTCTTATTCTTCGCTTCATTAGTGTTAGCGGGTCTTTCATCCCTTGTTTCCATTTGTGAAACATACATTGCTGCATTCCAAGAGAAATTTAACATTTCTCGTACAAAAGCAGTAGCAATTGGTGGTGGACTATCTGCACTCATTTCACTAATCTATGCTACAGAAGGTGGCGTACACTTCTTAACACTTGTTGACCAATACGTACTCGTTGTAGGTGTAGGGTTAGCAGGACTGTTCGAAGTTATCATTATCGCTTGGGGACTTAAGAAAGTGAAAGAACTTCAGCAGTATAATAACAGTCTTTCTGACATTAAAATTGGCGCATGGTGGGTAATTTGTTTAACAGTTATTACACCGTTGCTATTAGGTTATATGATGGTGAAACAGTTAATCGATGACTTTACAGCACCGTTCATTGATGGTTACCCATTATCACTTGTTATCCCTTGGGGCTGGGTGCCGTTTGCTCTTACGTTAGTCGGTGGTATTGTA
This sequence comes from Salirhabdus salicampi, assembly GCF_024259515.1. Classification (NCBI taxonomy): domain Bacteria; kingdom Bacillati; phylum Bacillota; class Bacilli; order Caryophanales; family Bacillaceae; genus Salirhabdus; species Salirhabdus salicampi. The sequence continues at coordinate 211,992 of NZ_JANBWE010000004.1, forward strand.
TTTGCCACATTAAAATGGAAGTCGGCTGAAGCTTTGGAAACAAATAAGAGCGAGGAGGTTAGTAGCTAATGGATGCTAGTGCAATTGTAATGTTCGTTATCGCTGCTGTACTAATTTGGGGAGGCTTAGCTGCAAGTATTGCTAATGCAGTAAAAGCATCTAAAAATAAGTAAAAAATCAAAAGCAGCTACCTTAATTAAGGTAGCTGCTTTTTTTATTCCCGTTGCTTTTCCCACTTTCGAAGTAGCGGATAAGGATCAAATGACCACTCGTTTTTTCCATTATCACGATACATTCCATAATGTAAGTGTGGAGGAAACTTTCCTGAAGTTCCTTTCGGTCCGTATCCTGAAGATCCAACATAGCCGATGATATCTCCCGGCTTGACTATTTGCCCCAGTTTTACATCCTTTTGATACGACTGAAGGTGGGCGTAGTAATGATAAATGTTATGGGTGTCTCGAATACCAATTCGCCATCCACCAAACTTATTCCATCCCTTCATTTCAACAATCCCGTAAGTGGTGGACCTTACTGGCACACCATAGTTTGCGAAGATATCTGTTCCTTCATGTATTCTTCTACCTCCAAAACCTCTTGGGTCCCCCCAAGTGTTGCGATAACTATAATTGGCATTAGGGGGAACTGGAAATACATTCTTCTCCAAATCCAAAGTTTGAAGCGTTTTAAAGATTTTCGCCATATTCGTGATCGAATAAACGGTTAATTCTCTTTGGTAATAGTTCCATAAAGCGGTTTTAATATCATCCCTTGTTACACCATACTGTAATATCCAGTTTGCCATCGAATATAAAATATCTTCATCATTTTTACGGTCAACGTAGCCGTCACCATCTCCATCTCTTCCCATTCCGTCGAATAGAGCAACAATCTCCTCTGGAAGTTTTTCTTTTAATGCAGGGTTCGTTTCACCAACCCATTTTTCAATCGGAATCGTAATTCCTACAATCCCAGTCTTTGATGCTTTTTCTTGATGAATATTATGTTCATATTGATCAATTGCTGCTAAAAAGTACCAAGGAATTTGTGTAACAGCCTCTGTCTTTTTATATAAAGCCATTCTTGTTTCGAAGTCATATTTTCCTTGTTTTTCTTCGGCTTTCAGTATAGAAATTGACATTATACTCATGGCAAAAACAATTATTGTAACGATTACCCATTTATGTTTCATCTTTTCACCCCGAAAAACGTAGTCAGACATATTTTGTGATATGTATTTCAAAACATGTTTGGAAAAATTTAAAACCAGCCGCTATCTGGCTGGTTTCTCCATTTCGTGACCTTCTTTTTGACTATCGTAATCGCCACTTTGGGGAACTCGTTCAAAGTCATTTAACAATTGTCGAATCATTGCTTCATCATCAGTCTCTGTTGTCGTATTATTATTCAGACTTGCTAAATCTTCAAATGCTGTACCTTCTTTTGAAATGTATACTTCATAATAACCGGGTACGATAGAGGCTGCTGTCATTCCAACTGTTGTTTCAGCCCATTCCTCATCTACTTCTGCCGAGTGTGAGTAGGCGACAAAAGTATATTTATCCGTAATCAATGTGGCTACTTCATCAATCTCATCTATTCTTAGCAACACACGTGTAATCATATTCGCCAGCTCTTCCCGATCAATTTGAGGGGAGTAGTGTTCTTCATCATCCATATCGAGTTGGTTTTCGTTGTAGCGTACAAAACCAAATTGATCTCCCCGATGAGGCATATTTGGATTGTTTTCATTGGTCATATTTGATGGGTTATAATTGTCTATAGATCGACCTCTTAATGTATCGTCTCCTGCCCCCATATCCTCCTGTTGTGTACAACCAACCATGAGTGACAAGCAAAGGACTCCGGTTAGAAAAAGTTGTATTTGTTTCTTCACTTCGAACACCTCCATTTAGGTCTCATATATAGCTTGTGTTAAAAAATCGTCTTCATGCTAAAATTTCGTCTCATCTCCAATTTGAAAATGTGATACACTAGAGACACATAGAGGTGATAGTCGATGATTGAATTGTTTGGAAACCAATATGATGTTGTTCATAATTATAAGGATGGCTTTCAGGAAGAGGAAGTTCGAGAACGGTTTAGCGATATTTTATCGAAGTATGATTACATTGTTGGGGATTGGGGATATGGTCAGTTAAGGATGAAAGGTTTTTTTGATGACCAAAATTCTAAAGCAGCTTTCGATACGAAAATATCAACTCTTGAAGATTATTTATATGAGTACTGCAATTTTGGTTGTGCGTACTTCGTCATAAAAAAGCTTGAACAGTAAAAAGGAGCCCAACCTTCAAAGAAAGTTGGGCATTCTTATTGATTATCTTTCGATGGTCCTACATCTTCATCTGGATGATCGTTTGTCTTGTGTGCATTTGGAAATTGTCGAGGTATATCCTCGTGTAAGGATTTGTATTCGTAATTATATGGTGTATAGTGCCGTTGACCTTCGTCATAATCCCGACCCTGCAGTGGTGCATGTTTATTTACCGCAGAACCATAGGCACCTTCAGGCATTTCCTCCTGAGCTAGATATTTCCGTTGAACTTCTACTGACGCAAAATCATCATATTTTTGTTGGTCATCTACAGTCATGGTGAAAGCCCCCTTACACATTATTATGTGCAGGAGGTTAGATAATTACTTCATACAAAAACTCACGCAGTTCATCCGCTTCAATTTCCGATAAATTAAACGTATGCTCTAAATAACCAGGTTCTTTTAAATCATCAGCTCCAATAATGGCAAACCGATTCCCTTGTATGTCGATTACTATTTTCTTTCCATAGTAGCGATCAGTGGACATTACCGCGATGTCGTAACGACTTGCCTCTCCCATAAAGCTAACATAGCGAACCTCTGTATTCTCGGTCTCATCATATAAAAAAAAGCGCTCCTCAACCATGCCATATCATCTCCTTTTTCGTTCTAACAATATCTTTCCATTTTATACTAATGAATATAATATAGTAATGATAGCAAATCTTTAACAATAATAAAAATGGTCTTTCTTTCTTGAAATGAAACGAATGTGCTATTATGTATGTTAAGATTCTGTATGGTAGGAGGAACGTAAATGTATTTTGTTAACCGGGATAAATTAGAAAAAACGTTATTATACATTGATGCCATTTTACAGCAATTCCCTGATCTCCAAAATGACACCTTTTTACATAAATTAAGTTTGGAGCGTATTGTACAAAATACAATTGAAGGGATTATTGATGTAGGTAATATGATGATAGATGGGTTCATTATGCGTGACCCAGGTAGCTATGAAGACATTATCGATATCCTCATTGACGAAAAAGTTCTGCCACACGAAAGCAAAAGCGCCTATAAGGAGCTTATTCGACTCCGTAAAATGCTAGTACGTAATTATATCGATATAGACCATGAACAATTAACCAAAGTTATGCTTGAGCATTTACCTAAAATTGAACAGTTTTCTCAGCAAATTCGTCGTTATTTGGATGAGGAACCTGGTCCTGTATCTGCCTTTTCTAACTCGAATGAAAAATGACTTATATAAAAGGAGTAACAGTAATGAAAGACTACCGTGGTTATTTAATTGACTTAGATGGAACAATGTACCGAGGAAGTGAACCGATCGAATATGCCAAAGAATTTATTTACGCCTTACGAGAACGGAATATTCCACATCTGTTTGTAACAAACAATTCTTCGAAAAAACCGGAACAAGTTGCTGAAAAACTGCAAAGTATGGGAATTCCCGCACAAACTGAACAAATTTTTACAACGAGTATGGCTACAGCAGCATATATCAACCAACAACATAACAATCCTAGGGTATATATGATTGGTGAGGAAGGGTTGCGATATGCACTAGAAACTGTAGATGCTACATTAGTAGAAGAAAGTGCAGACTTTGTAGTTGTCGGGATTGATCGCGGAATTACTTATGAAAAATTAGCAAAAGGCTGTTTAAACATACGAAATGGTGCCAAATTTGTTTCCACTAATGGTGATGTAGCAATCCCAACTGAACGTGGGATGCTCCCGGGGAATGGATCCCTTACGTCGGTTTTATCGGTTTCGACGGGTGTAAAACCTGTATTCATTGGAAAACCCGAATCTTTAATAATGGAATTAGCATTACAGAAACTTGGGTTAACAGTTGACGAAACGATTATGGTCGGTGATAACTATAATACGGATATATTAGCGGGAATTCAAACAGGAATGGACACACTGCTTGTCTTCGGTGGTGTTACTTCGAAAGAAGATTTAGAGGGTGTCGCGCACCAACCTACTTATACAGTCTCCACTTTACAAGAATGGATCGAAAAAACATTATCGTAAAATGAAACCCCCAATCATCGATTGGGGGTTTTATTTACCATTCTTCACCTTGGGCACTATGTGCAAGTCGGCTTGATGCTGCCGCAGCAATTCCTCCTACTAAATCATCTAAAAAAGTGTGACATTTACCACTGGATTTGTCATTCAATTTAGCTAAAATACCAGGCTTTTGTTTGTCGATATAACCATAATTTGTAAAACCGATGGAACCATAAACATTGATGATAGATAGAGCCATTATTTCATCAATTCCATATAATCCTTCATCAACTTTTATCGTACTAAGTAAAGGTTCTTCTAATAGTTCCTTTTCTGCCAAAATGTCCAACTGAATTCCAGTTAAGATTGCATTTTGTACCTCACGCTTTTCTAAAACACGTTCAATGTGGTGTTCACATGTTTCAATATCTAATTGATCGTGGTAAGGGGATTGTAAATAATGGACTAGTTCTGCAATATCACGAATCGTTACGCCTCGCTCCTTCAGCCATTCTCTCGCTTTTGCTTCAATTGGACGCATTTCTTTCTTACTCATAATCAACCACCTTATTCATTGAGATTCAATAGTACGCATATATTTAATATAGGTTTTGTTTCCTGTAAACATTCCACAAAGAGGATTCAATTCTTAAAATGAGGGGGGAATGTTATGCACAAAGTATTGAAGCAATACTTTACTTTCCAGTTTGGTACCCAAACCTACTTTCAAAGTCATTATGTATACCGGGTAGAAGATGGTTGGGCAATTGTATGTTTAGCTAATGAACTTGATGAAGATACAATCATGGAACAGCACGTTATTTCAAATTATTTAGTAGAGCAAGGTTATCGTCATATCGCTGTGCCGGTCTTTACAAATAATGACACATTTATTTTTCCCATTGATCAACAAAATACCGGGTATTTATGTCATGTGAAACAACGGTACAATGGGAAACAGTCCCATTTAGCCCATTTTCTATCGTCTTTTCATACGGTTGGGCAACAATATCCTTACAGTCCCATTTTTTTATCTCGTTACGGACAATGGAAAGAAAATTGGTCCCATATTACAGATCATATGGACGTGGTCAAAAACATTTTAATGGAGCGTGACGCCATTACGAAATGGGAACGTACGTGGATTGAATCATCCTTTTATTTTATCGGAATTGCCGAAAATGCAATTCAATATTTACAAGAAACTGAAAGTAATCATCAGTTTAATCAATATGATCAACCAGTCTTTACTACTGATCGAATTTCGCCCTATCCTAACCAGCATTTTCTCCTGCCATATCGGCTCGTACATGATCATCCTACGAGAGATTTAGCCGAGTTTATACGACATATTTTCTTAACTAGAGGCCGAAAAGGACTTTCTACAGTCGGACAATTTTTAAAGACATATGAACAGTTTCGGCCGATCAGTTCATTTGGCTGGCGATTATTATATGCAAGGCTATTGTTTCCTATTCATGTTGTAGATTACAGTAAGAAGATCTTAAGCATGGAACGAATTGGAGATTATGAACATGAACAGTTGAAAAGTTGGATTGACTATCAAACGGAATATGAATATTGTTTACGAACATTATTTGAGGAAATTTCTTCGCGAATGAAGGACGATACGGTTCCTGCTGTTGAATGGTTGGCAAAATAATTGTTTGAATTGTCAAACTTGTGCTACTATTTATAGATAACATTGTAATAGGAGGTATTGTAATGTCTAAACCATATGTCTACATAACGCGAAAAATTCCCGAAGAAGTTTTAGAACCATATAAGAACGATTGGGACTTTCACGTATGGCCTTATGAAGAAACTCCGGTTGATTCGGGTACATTACAACGTGAAATTGAAAAAGCTGATGGGTTATTTACGACACTACCAGATCGAATTGATCGTGAAACGATTGATAAAGCAAAGAATTTAAAAGTCATAGCAAACTTAGCGGTAGGGTTTGATAACATTGATGTTGAGTATGCAAAGGAAAAGGGGATTGTTGTTGCCAATACCCCAGATGTGTTGACGGAAACAACAGCAGATTTAACGTTTGGCCTTTTAATGGCGTCTGCAAGGCGATTAGTCGAGGCAAATCGTTATGTAGTAGAAGGTAAGTGGAAGGAATGGTCTCCACTTCTTTTAGCAGGTACGGATGTTTATGGTAAGACGATAGGAATTGTAGGAATGGGGCGCATTGGTGAAGCAGTTGCCAGAAGAGCGAAGGGATTTAACATGGACGTTCTATATTATAATCGTTCAAGGAAACCAGGTGCGGAAGCGGAACTAGAAGCGCAGTACACATCTTTTGATGATCTATTAAAACAATCTGATTATGTTGTCTGCTTAACCCCTTTAACACCGGAAACGAAGGATTTATTTAATCGTGAAGCCTTCCAAAAAATGAAAAATAGTGCAATCTTCGTCAATGCGAGCAGAGGAGCAACTGTCGATGAGGATGCTTTATATGATGCCTTGAAAAACGGTGATATAACGGCAGCAGGTTTAGATGTTTTCCGTGAAGAGCCAGTTGACCCGTCCCACCCTTTACTTACTTTATCTAATGTTACGGCCTTACCTCATATAGGTTCAGCCTCTTATGAAACGAGATATACGATGATGAAATTAACATTAGAAAATATTCAACTCGTTTTACAAGGAAAGGCTGCAAAAACTCCAGTATAGAAGGAACAAGAAGCTTGCCAAAATAAAGGGCAAGCTTTTTTGAAATTTAGGGTTGCCTTTTTCCCTTCTGTCACGCTATAATGACCACTATATATAAACAATTGTTCTTTTGAGGGGAACAAAGGAGATGAGCAGGATTGAATAAAATTAACATTGGTTTATGCGGGTTAGGGACTGTCGGAACAGGTGTTGTAAAAATATTACGGGAGCACCAGGAAGAACTGTTTCATCAAACAGGATGTTCTTTAGAAGTGAAAAAAATCCTTGTCAATAACATAGAAAAAGAACGTGAATTGCAAATCGCAGAAGATGTATTGACAACAGACGTTACAGATATTGTGAATGATGACAGTATAGATGTTGTAATTGAAGTGATGGGTGGTTTGAAATCAGCATATGAACTAGTAGGTGAAGCGTTAAAAAACGGTAAACATGTTGTAACAGCAAATAAGGATATGTTAGCTGAATACGGATCGGAAATTTTTCATCTGGCTTCAAAGCATAACCGAGATATTTTTTACGAAGCTAGTGTAGCAGGTGGAATTCCAATCATTCGTACGTTAAAGGAAGGATTAATTGCTGATCGGATTAACCAACTAATGGGGATTGTCAATGGTACGACGAATTACATATTGACGAAAATGGATGAAGAGGAGCGCCAATTTGATGATGTTCTAAAAGAAGCGCAAGAACTTGGTTTCGCTGAAGCAGATCCAAGTGCCGATATTGATGGCTTAGATGCAGCACGTAAAATTGCCTTAATGTCAACACTTTCATTCTCCATGCCTATTGATTTAAAAGATGTTGATGTAAAAGGCATCCGTAATATTGAATTAGAAGACTTAAAGTTGGCGAAGCAATTAGGGTATACGATGAAACTTCTAGGATTTGCCAACCGACATAATGGTAGAGTGGAGGTTAGTGTAGAGCCTGTATTACTACAATCTGATCATCCTTTAACATCTGTAAAAAACGAATACAATGCAGTATACGTATATAGTGATGCGGTTGGAGAAACGATGTTTTACGGGCCGGGTGCAGGAAGCTTACCGACTGCCTCAGCTGTCGTATCGGATTTAATTGGAGTCGTAAAGAATATCTCGTTAGGAACTACAGGGAAGTCTTATGTTAAACCGTTATATGAGAAAGAATTGCAAACCGATGAAGAAATGTTTGGGAAATATTTTTTCCGGTTAGAAGTTGACGATATTGCAGGAACATTTTTGGAAATCACGAACATATACACAAATGCGGACATTAGCTTTGCGAAGATATCCCAAGTACCAGATCAATCAAAGGGAACGGCAGAAATTATTCTTGTTACACACCAAGCCAGTAAGGCCAAAATTCATTCGGTTATTCAACAAATAACGGATTTACCAGCTGTTCGCAACCTGAAAAGTGTGTATCGTGTGGAAGAGGGGGAATAAATGATGGCTTGGAAGGGGCTTTTGAATCATTACAAAGAATTTTTACCGATTAATGCGAAAACACCGAATTTAACACTTTATGAAGGAAACACCCCATTAGTCAAACTTGATAAACTTTCTGAAGAGTTGAATGTAGAAGTATATGCTAAGTACGAAGGGTTAAATCCTACTGGTTCGTTTAAAGACCGGGGGATGGTAATGGCGATGGCAAAAGCGGTAGAAGAGGGGGCGAAAGGTGTCATTTGTGCTTCTACAGGTAATACTTCAGCTTCAGCAGCTGCTTTTGCTGCCAGGGCCGGACTAGATTGTGTTATCGTAATTCCTGATGGCAAAATTGCACAAGGAAAGCTTGCACAAGCGGTGATGTATGGTGCAGACATATATGCCATTGAAGGGAATTTTGATGATGCACTAAGGGCAGTAAGAGAATTGAGCGAAACAGAGCCGATAACACTTGTTAACTCTGTGAACCCATACCGAATTGAAGGGCAAAAGACGGCTGCTTTTGAAGTTTGTGATCAATTGGAGAAAGCTCCTGATTCTTTATTCATCCCTGTAGGAAATGCAGGCAATATTACGGCATACTGGAAAGGTTTCAAGGAATATCATGAAAAAAATAATACGGGTTTACCGGTTATGAGAGGATATGAGGCTGAAGGTGCAGCAGCAATTGTCAAGGATGAGGTGATTGAACAACCGGAAACAATTGCGACCGCTATCCGGATTGGAAACCCGGCTAGTTGGAATGGTGCTGTGCAAGCTGCGACTGAATCGAACGGCAAAATCGACCTTGTGACAGATGAAGAAATTTTACAGGCGTATAACTGGCTTGCTAGAAATGAAGGGGTATTTGCAGAACCTGCTTCATGTGCATCTATTGCTGGGCTTATGAAAGCAAAACGAGAAGGAACATTACAATCAGGTGAAACGGTTGTCTGTGTGTTAACTGGAAACGGATTAAAGGATCCAACAACAGCTGTAGATCAAAGTGATATTCGCCCACAAGTATTACCGAACGATCATGGTGCAATTGTGAAAGCAATTAGCAGGGGTGTAACCCAATGAAAAAGGGAGGCTTTGACATAATCGTCCCTGCTAGTACAGCAAATATAGGGCCAGGAATTGACTCAATCGGTATGGCGGTATCGTTATTTTTAACCATATCTTGCCAACCGCATGATGATTGGGAATTCGTTCCTGTGACACATAATGTAGCATCGATTCCAAGTGATAAAGAAAACATTATTTATCAAAGCGCATTATATGTGGCGAAACAATACCACTATCATGAATTGCCTGCACATCGGGTTGAAGTAAAAAGTGAAATCCCAGTTGCCAGAGGGTTAGGTAGTAGTGGGACGGCCATTGCAGCAGGTGTAGAGTTGGCCAATCAAATTTTGAATTTAGGACTAACTCCGTATGAAAAAGCAGTTTATGCGACAGAAATAGAGGGTCATCCTGACAATGTTGCTCCATCCATTTTAGGAGGATATATAGTTGGGCATGTCGTAAATGATGAGTTTATTTATGTACAAAAAGAGGATTTTGAGGATATCCGTTTTGTTGCGGTTGTCCCAGCGTTTGAATTAGCAACCAAAACAGCTCGGGAAGTATTGCCCCAATCTCTTCCTTATAAAGAGAGTGTTCGTGCAAGTGCAGTGGCAAACGTATCTGTTGCCGCTTTATTTCAAGGAGATTTTTCTACCTTTGGCAGGTTAATAGAACACGATTTGTTTCATCAACCATATCGAAAACATTTTATCCCTTATTTTGATGACATTGTGAAATATATGAAAGAGCAAGGAGCTTATGGTACTTACTTAAGTGGGGCTGGACCAACATTAATTAGTATTTGTCCAAAAGAAGTAAGTGAACAAAACATGGAAACATGGAAGCATGATCATCCAGACTTTGATTGGTTAGAACTATCAGTTGCGCCATGTGGAATAAAAATAAACAGCTGGTAATTACCAGCTGTTTTTTCATCTTAATTCATTAAAATACTTGTTCTACTTCTCTAATTCCAGGAACCTCTGCAACTAACGCACGTTCAATTCCTGCTTTTAATGTAATGGTAGAGCTTGGGCAGCTTCCGCACGCTCCCATAAGACGAAGACGTACAATGCCATCTTCAACTTCTACTAATTCAACATCCCCACCGTCTCGCAGTAAGAATGGACGTAGTTTGTTAATCACTTCTTGGACTTGTTCAAACATCGGCCATCTTCTCCTTTCTTAACTACTCCAATTATAAAACTTTTTACAGAAAAAATCTATTCAGGACTATGTTTGTTTTTATATTTATATTATGAAGAACGTTAAACATTTTATCTTTTTTCAATGCTTTTGTAAAATGAATATAAAGGTTCTTTACGAACAGGGGGGATGAATGATGGGAAATGGGATCAGTATTACAGTTTATGGAGCTGAACAACTATGTGCAAGTTGTGTCAACCTACCAAGTTCAAAGGATACGTATGAATGGTTACAAGCAGCTATAGACCGAAAGTATGGGGCTGATGCTGTCCAATATGAATATGTGGATATTTTTGCTCCGCCAAATGTTGAAAAGCACGAGCAATTTGCCCGACGTGTAATTGAAGAGGACTTGTTTTATCCAGTTGTACTGGTAGACGATGAAATTGCCGGGGAAGGAAACCCGAAGTTAAAAACAATCTATCGTATTTTAGAGGAAAAAGGATTACATGCACAATCTTAAACGAATAGGAATTAAGTTGATAAATTGTATTTTCAGCACTGAATGTGATAGCATTTTGAGTTGAACGATTCATCCAACAAGACCTAGTGAATGAAGGAGTGTATCTGGTGAATCCCATTATAGAATTTTGTGTTAACAACTTAGCAAGTGGTTCACAAAAGGCGCTAGAACAGCTAGAAAAAGATCCAAGTCTCGATGTTGTGGAGTATGGTTGTACGAGTCACTGTGGAATCTGTGCACAATCTATGTTTGCTATAGTAAACGGGGAGTGTGTTACAGCTGAAAGCGCTGAAGAACTTGTTCATAATATATATCAACATTTAGATGAAAATCCTCTGTTTTAATACAGTATCGCATAGGATTATACTGAAAGTGGAGTGGATGGCGTGGATATTACTTTTACGAAAATGCACGGATTAGGAAATAATTATATATATGTAAATATGTTTACAGAGCGTATTGCAGAGGAAAAGTTACCTGAATTGGCCAAAACTGTCTCAAACGTAAACACAGGAATAGGCTCTGATGGCTTAATTTTAATTACTCCTTCTTCAATAGCAGATGTAGGAATGCGTATTTTTAATAAAGATGGTTCAGAAGGCATGAACTGTGGAAATGGTTTGCGCTGTGTTGCAAAATATGCCTATGATTATCAACTAGTTGTCAACAAAACATCATTTTTCATTGAAGCGAAATCTGGTGTCGTACATGCAGAAGTGCATGTAGAAAATGGCAAAGTATCTGACATTACGATTGATATGGGCGAGCCCCGTTTAGAAAGAGAAAAAATCCCGATGACAGGTAACGAAGGGGAGCGCATTATAAATGAACCTTTTGTGATCGATGAAGCACAATTAAATATAACGGCGGTTTCTATGGGAAACCCACATGCAGTATTTTTTGTAAATAACATAGAGGATGCTCCATTACACCGACTTGGCCCGATAATTACGGATGACTACCGTTTCCCTGAAGGAGTTAATGTTGAATTTGTAGAAGTAGTAAGTAAACATGAACTGAATTTTCGCGTTTGGGAAAGGGGATCAGGGATTACCGAGGCCTGTGGTACAGGTGCATGTGCAGCTGTTGTTGCATCAATCCTCAATGGCTTCTCCGATATAGGGGAGGAAGTGTGTGTCCATTTAAGTGGTGGAGATTTGTACATTACTTGGAATAAAGATGGACGTGTTTCCATGAGAGGTCCAGCGCAAACCGTGGTGACAGGAACGTTTCATTGGGAATAACAAATAGGTAATCATCAAACCATTCTCTTCGTATGATTGAAGAAAGACGAAGAGCTTAATATATTATTCGTAAGGAGGATGAAAAAAATGGTTGTAAACATTACAGATAATGCAAGTTTACAGATTAAAGATATGATGGTAGATGAGGATATTGAAAAAGTTCACCTTCGCTTTGGGGTAAAGGGTGGAGGTTGCAGTGGCTTATCCTATTCTATGGGCTTTGATTACGATGTTGACGACAAAGATATGACTTTTACATCTAACGAAATACCAGTTGTTGTGAGAAAAGAAGATGTCCCTTTAATTGATGGCACAACAATTGATTTTAAACAAAATATGATGGGTGGCGGATTCACAATTGATAATCCGAATGCGATTATATCTTGTGGGTGTGGAACATCATTTAAAACGGCGACAAATGAAGGAACTCCGGAAAATTGTTAATGAGAAGTTAAGATAATGGCCTTTTTAGCCAAACGCTAAAAAGGCTTTTTTATTTAAACTCAATGTAGCATGATGGAGGTTTATATATAACCTAATGAAAATGCTCTTTACTTGATGTGAACGTCTTTTTCATTAAAAGAAATAAGCGCTCATATCAAAAGAAACTTATTAATATTAAAAAAAAGTAGCCGAACGGCTACTTTTTTATATCGATTATTCTGAAAATAAGCTTGTTGAATGTTTTGGTTGAACTTTTGCGTCTGGGTCTATATAGGCTTTCGCGTTATTCACTGCCGTTGGGCCTTCACCAAAACCAGAAGCTATAAGTTTTACCTTGCCAGGATATGTACAAATGTCACCTGCACCATAAATGCCCGGGATGTTTGTTTCCATTTTCGAATTTACGACAATACTATTCTTTTCAATTTCAAGTCCCCATTCTTTAATAGGACCGAGTGATGAAACGAAGCCGTAATTAACAATAACTGCATCAACGTCAACAGTTAACGTTTCGTCACCTTTTGCAGCTTTTAACACAACTTGTTTAATTTCATCATCACCAATTAATTCAACTGGAACATATGGAGTTTTAATATCAACAGAGGAAGACTTTAATTGTTCTACACTATGTTCATGGGCTCTAAATTTATCACGACGGTGAACTAACGTAACTTGTTCGGCTATTGGTTCTAGCATAAGGGACCAATCCACAGCTGAATCGCCACCACCACAAATGACTACTTTCTTTCCCTTAAATTCATCCATGTTTTGTACGTGATAATGTAAATTCTTTCCTTCAAATTGCTCTACATTATCCAGCTTAAGCTTACGTGGTTGAAATGCACCATTTCCGGCAGTTATAATGACCGCCTTAGAGAAATGTTCTTCCTTACTTGTTATTAACTTAAACGTACCGTCCTCCAGTTTTTCAATCGTTTCTACCGATTGCTCTAATGAAATAGCTGGGTCAAACTGGCCTGCCTGTTCCATTAAGTTATCAACTAATTCTTGAGCACGAACTTTTGGAAAACCGGCTACATCGTATATATACTTCTCAGGATAAAGGGCCGATAGCTGTCCTCCAATATGGGGCAGACTTTCGATTATTTTGACACTGGCTTGACGCATACCACCATAAAATGCCGTGAATAATCCTACTGGACCTGCACCGATTATTGTAATGTCATATACTTTATTCGTCATAATCATTCCCCCATTTCTTAAAATACTTATACATATAATACATCACCTCTCCTATTTTAGCATATTCGAAGACATTTATGTTTTAATTGAAAATATATTTTCTAATTAATTCGAATAATTGGAATAGTAAGAAAGATTTGAAATGAATTTAAAGGGTTGAAATATAAAATAAAAAGTTCTATGATTGTCATTAGGTAATACATTTTTAACGATTTTGTGACATTTTCATCATTTATAGAAATTATTTTTTTTATGCTTATGTTCGTGAATTATGTCACAAGCAAATGATTTTAGCGTTCATGCACACGCTATAAACAAAATTGATAAATGGAAGTGATGATAATGAGGAAGCCAAGAGTTGTCATTTTAGGTGCAGGCTACGGCGGTATGATGACTACAACCCGCCTACAAAAAACACTCGGAACGAACGAAGTTGACATCACGCTTGTAAACAAACATGACTATCACTATCAAACAACATGGTTACACGAAAATTCAGCAGGTACAATCCACCATGACCAGACACGTATTCCGATTAAGGATGTAGTGGATTTTAACAAAGTTAATTTTGTACAAGATACTGTCGTATCAATTGATCCTGATAATAAGAAGGTTCAGCTCGAAGATGGAGAATTAGAGTATGACTACCTTGTTGTAGGACTAGGCTTCGAAACAGCTACTTTTGGTATTAAAGGTATTGAAGAGCATGCCTTTACAATCCAAAACATTAACAGTGCTCGACTTATCCGTGACCATATTGAATATAACTTCGCTAGATATAACAATGAACCTGAAGACCGCCCTGAATTAATTACGATTGCGGTAGGTGGTGCTGGTTTTACTGGGATTGAATTTGTAGGGGAAATGGCTAATCGTGTTCCAGAACTATGTAAAGAGTACGATGTTGATCCGGACAAAGTACGTATCATTAATGTAGAGGCTGGTCCATCAGCATTGGCTGGATTTGATTCCGAACTTGTTGACTATGCGGTTAAGCGTCTAGAGGCTAAAGGCGTAGAATTTATGCTTAGTACAATGATAAAAGAAGTAACACCTGAAGGAATCCTTGTTGAGAGAGATGGAGAACAGGAACTCATTAAAACAAATAACTTCGTATGGGCTGCTGGTGTTAGAGGTAGTACGATTGTAGAAAAATCAGGGTTTGAAGTAAATCGTGGACGAGTTCCAGTTCGCCCTGACCTTCGTGCACCGAACTATGACGATGTTATTATCGTTGGTGATTGTGCGTTAATTATGAATGAAGAAACGGAACGCCCATATCCACCGACTGCACAAATTGCGATTCAAATGTCCTACGTAGCATCAGATAACATTAAGGCATTAGTGCGGGGGAGCAATGAACTAAAACACTTCAAACCTGAGATTTTAGGTACAGTTGCATCTATCGGTGAAGGAGATGCGATTGGCGTTATTTTCGGTAAGAGGAAACTATTCGGTTGGACAGCTTCTGTAATGAAGAAAGTGATTGATAACCGTTACCTACTTAAGCTAGGTGGAGTTGGACTATTACTGAAAAAAGGTAAATTTAATATCTTTAAATAATTTGTACGATTAAGATAAAAGCAAAGGCGGTAAGTCTGCCTTTGCTTTTTTTGTATAGTATTATAAAATAGGCTTTGGACTGAAGTTGGAAGTTAGGGGGGAAATGCCTTGAATATATTGCATTTGTTTGTAGGGACGATTTTATATTTCGTCTTATTTTTTGGAATAGCCTTTTTACTTAATATGCTACTACGTCAAACATGGATTATGGCCTTTTTTTATCCCATTATCGTAATCGGCATCGTTGATAATTTTCCCTTTGGAAAATATTTTACGGATCCAGGTTGGGCATTCCCAGAGTTATGGTTACAAGTGGTAAGGCTAGAATTATTAGATATCGTCTTTTTAACAGCTGGTTTTGTCGGTACAATTGTATCCGGAATTGTGATCAAGACCCTTCGAGCAAACGGATATCAAATGTTCTAACATATTAATCTTTTTAAAAGCTTTATTGTGTAAAAAATGTATAAAAGCTATTATTAATGGACAGGATGACACCGAGAGAGGTGTTATCGATGGAGATTTTTAGGGCTGTAATTTACAGCATATTTATTATGGGGGCTGTCTTTACAACCTATTCTTCAATGTCCAACATAACCGCAAGTGACTTAAAAGTTTGGGTAGAAGAGAAAAAAACTACAGAAATTGAACACCCATCCATACAAGTAAACGAGTATAATCCGAAAGAGACGAACTTACAGCTAAAATCATTAAACACTGAAAATGTAGAAGCAAGATACGTATCTGGTGATGAAGTGGATTTGACATTAGAAGAATATATTGATGTATCCCAATATCCCTCCCAAAGGGTAGTAGCCACAGGATATACAGCTGGACCAGAATCAACTGGGAAGGGTCCAGACCACCCACAATACGGAATTACGTTTTCAGGGGTAGAGGTTCGACGTGATTTATACTCAACGATTGCAGCTGATTTAAACGTATTTCCAATAGGAACCATTCTGTTTATTCCAGGTTATGGATACGGAGTAGTTGCGGATAAAGGTGGTGCAATTAAAGGAAATAAAATTGACCTTTATTATGAAACGGTTGACGCTGTATACGAAGAATGGGGTAAGCAAGAAGTTGAGGTATACATTATCGAAAAAGGTAATGGGTCACTAACTACAGAAGTATTAGATGAATTAAATGAAGATGAAACAATGCAGGTTTTTCGTGAACAAATTCAAAAAGCTAAGGAATAATTGATGTTTATAGTGTTAGCACATGAATGGGTAATACATTCATGTGCTTTATTTTTGATCACTATAATTTTAACATTGAACGAAACTAAAGAAAAAACCACCTTTCAAAGTGGTTTTATTTTATGATCTAACTGTAGATGACTGTAAAGGAGTACGAACCCTACTTACAAGTGCTACTGCTAATGATGCGGCAAAAAATGTTAGAGCAAAATCTTTAATAAAGAACGGCACCATTCCTAACCATACTGCCGTATAGGATGCTTCTACTCCAATCCAGCCGATTAATGCAACATATAAAAAGTTTGTACCAATCATATAATTTGCCATTAGACCAGCTAAAGAAGCAAGGAAATATGTAGGAAACGGAGACAATCGTTGGCTTTTTTCAACAACCCATCCTGCAAACCAAGCGACGAAAATAAATGAGAGTAAAAATCCTCCAGTTCCAGTAGCGAATGTACTAATTCCTGCTTTCATTTCGGCAAATACTGGAATACCTGCTGCGCCAACACAAAGGTATACAAGCATCGAAAAGGACCCGAGACGTTTTCCTAACATTAAGCCTGCCAGAGTAGCAAAGAAAGTTTGTAAAGATATGGGGACACTTGCGCCACCGATTGACACTTTTAAGAAAGGTAACCAGATGGCGATATTAGCCCCAATGGCCATCAATCCTACAAAAAGGGCCCCCATCGTTAATTCAACTGTTTTAAAACCTTGTCTTTGATTTGAATATGTCACATTCCCACCTCCTATATCAAATCTTAAGGGGGGAATCTTTTATTGTCAACCATTTTTGTGCAATGGTTAACAATTGTTAGGGGGACGTTACCAATGGATAGACATCTCTAATTTGCAGCAATCAATATCCGCTGTTTTCGCCAATAATGTTAGGTGAAGATTGTCAGGGTTAAACGTAATATTTACTGGATGTTTAAGACCTGTATTTTCAATCATCTGTTTAACTTTATCATATTCAGATTTTTGAGCAGCAGACATAACATCGTGGGCAAACTGTTTTGATTCTGCAAATCGATCTACAATTTTTTTAGCATCAACCATAAGGGATTGAAAGACAACAGCCGATTCTGTAAATTGGGTAGTATCAACATCAGGAAACGTTCGGGAGTTTAAGTATGGGACAACATAGTGGTTGTTTTCCATTTTCTACAATCACCTCCATGTTGTCATCATATGAGTGGAAGTACTCTTCGTGAGTATGAAAAAAGTTCTGAATGGAAGGATTCAGAACTTTTTTAGCTTATTGAATAGCAGCGTCTAATGCGACATGGATCATATCATTAAATGTCGTTTGTCGTTCTTGTGCCGTCGTTTCTTCCCCAGTTAGTACGTGGTCACTTACAGTAAGCACAGATAATGCTTTGCGGTTGAATTTCGCAGCTAATGTGTATAGTGCTGTCGTTTCCATCTCAACAGCTAATACATTGTACTTGGCGAGAAGTTCAAATAACTCCATCGCATTGTCTCGATAAAAGCTATCACTTGTGAACACATTTCCTACTCGTAAATTTAGACCTTTGTCTTCACCGGCTTTATAAGCTTTATGCAATAGGTCAAAGTCAGCAGTCGGCGCATAGTCAATGCCCTGGAACGTCATACGATTCATCTGGGAGTCTGTAGATGAAGTGGATGCTAAAATTACGTCACGTACTTTTACATCTTTTTGTAGAGCTCCACATGAACCTACTCGAATTAATGTTTGTACATCATATTCTTGAATCAGTTCATTAACATAAATCGATATTGAAGGAACACCCATTCCAGTTCCTTGGACAGAAATTTTCTCTCCTTTATATGTCCCGGTGTAACCGTACATGCCTCTTACTTCATTATATTGCTGAACATCTTCTAAAAAGTTTTCTGCTATATATTTTGCGCGAAGGGGATCACCTGGTAGTAAAATCTTGTCTGCGATATCTTCTTTTTTTGCTCCGATATGTACACTCATAAATACAACCTCCTTGTCAGTTTATTAATCAGAATTAAGTTACCATAAGTTTTAGCGAAAAACAAACGAACGTCCATGACAAAAAGATAACATTGAAGTTTTCATTTGGGTAACCTATACTACAAGAAGTAAAAAGACCCTTAATAATCAATGGAAGGAGTAATTTTTCATGAACGTATCAGTTTCAAAATTGCCGGGTATTGGTCAGAAAATTACGTTTGAGACGGCAGAAGATAATATGCTCGTTTTAATCGTTCACCATACAGGTAAACGTGAACTTTATTTTTTTGAGGATGCAGATAGTGATGAAGCGGATTTTGCAATGGATTTAACTGCTGATGAAACGAGAGAGCTAGGGGCTCAACTTTTAGGTGCAACTTATCAGCCGGTTGACGTCGATAAAGTAAAACTGTTAAAAAGTCAAATTATTGTCGATTGGGTTGAAGTGAAGACGAATTCCCCTTTTACAAATAAAACAATAGAAGAAGCCGAGATCCGGAATAAAACAGGAGCAACGGTTATGGGAGTCGTAAAGGGGGACGAAACAATTGCTGTTCCTGATGCCGATACAGTGCTCAATCCTGGTGATGTTTTAATGGTAATGGGAAAAAAAGAACATGTTGACAACTTTGAATCATTGTGTAAGGGAGAGGAAGGGTAAACGTGCACATAGACATTCCGAGTCTATTAGGAGCAGGAATCGTTTTAATCTTTATATTTTGGCTCGGTATTCTTAGTCTAAAAATAAAACTACCGAGTGTGATTCTGTATATTTTACTTGGAATTGTATTATCTCAGGCTTTGTATCATAATGAAATCCTTCATTTTGCTGGGGAAATTGGAATTGTTCTTCTTTTCTTCCTTCTCGGATTAGAGTTTAGTGTTGCCCGCCTAGGTGGCATAGCGAAAAAAATTTGGAGTGCCGGTCTGTTAGATGTTGCTGTTAATTTTGGTTTTGTGATCTTATTATGTTGGCTTGTAGGAATGGATGTTTACTCCTCCTTGTTAGTCGGTGGAGTTGCTTATGCTACAAGTTCTTCTATTACCGCAAAACTGTTAGATGATACAGGCCGAATGGCTAACCGGGAGACAGAGTTTATTTTGGCTCTTTTAATATTTGAAGATATAGTTGCTCCAATTATTATTGCCATATTAATGGCTTTAAGTTTAAGTGGGAATGTTTCGAGTATTGACTTATTGTTCTTATTCGGAAAGATAGCAGTACTTGCGATCGGTGCCATTCTTCTAGGAAAGTTCCTGTTTAGTAAGCTAGGGAAATTTTTCGATAAAATTGACGACGAAGAGTTTAAATATGCTTTTTATATTGGGATCGCCCTTAGTTATGGAGGAGTTGCCTTGCTTCTAGGGTTATCTGAAGTGCTAGGTGCCTTTTTGGCTGGTATGATGCTGGCGGAAGTAAAACGCCTGGAGCCAATAGAGCACGCTGTTCATCCATTCAGGGATTTACTTTTACCTGCCTTCTTTATTTATTTTGGCACAACGGTTCAATTTGGAGAAGGGGTTCCCATGATGTTCTTTTTACTCATGTTACTCCTTTGGTCGCTAGTTGCGAAAATTGGTGTTGGATACTTCGGTGGGCAAATGTATGGTTTATCAAAACGTGTTTCGTTTCGCGCAGGTTTGTCTTTATGTGCAAGAGGGGAGTTTTCTGTAGTTATTGCGAGCTTAGCAGCGGGCACCATCAAAGTATTTGCAGGCATTTACATTATTACAGCTGCGTTTTTAGGAATGTTATTGTTTCAACAAGCACCAAAGCTTACCAATCTTATTTTCGGAAAGCCAAAACGAAAAAAACAAGAGAACCTACGTGTTCCAGGTACTTAAGTCACTTCCTAGTAAAACGAATATTTGGTATAATCGTAGCGGATAAGGATGTGATATAAAATGATGGATTTTTTGTATTTTCCTCAAGATAAAACGGAATATATTCCATCTATATTTATGTTAGTTTTATTTACCATTGCAGCTATTCTTGTGATGAGAATTATTATAAAGGCGTCGAAACGTGAAGAAGAACAGTTTAAGAAACGCTACGAACATAAAATAGGGAAGATGAATAACGACGATCATCCCCCAACTTCTTAAAGGACCTGTTAAACACAGGTTCTTTTTATATTTTAGGAAAAGTATCCCCGGTTTAAATTTTTCCATTTTGGGCAAAACTACGACAGGAAATGAAAAAGGAAGGTTGTGGGTGCAGTGAAACATCTTTGGTTCGCCTTGATATGTAGCATTTTGATGTTATCTGCTTGTAACAGTGGCGATCAACGGTCCCCATTAGAGATTGAATTATATAATCCTGAAGGTGATTCATTAGGGACAGCAACGCTATCGGAACAGCCGGACGGTGTCAACATTAAATTAAATGTTACAGGATTTGAGCCTGGTATGCATGGAATTCATATTCATGAATATCCAAAGTGTGAAGGTCCTGATTTTAAATCAGCTGGTAATCACTATAATCCTGATACTTCAAAAGTCCATGGGTTAATGCATCCTGAAGGATCCCACCTAGGAGATATGCCAAATGTGGAAGCGGATGATAAGGGAGCGATTGACACAGAAGTGATGTTACCAGAAGCTACAATGGCAGATGGGAAAAATTCATTGTTGAAAAATGGTGGCACCTCCTTAATCATTCATGAAAAACAAGACGATGGAATGACTCAACCAGCAGGAGATGCTGGGGCAAGAATTGCTTGTGGGAAAATTGAATTAGGAGAAGCTAATAAAAATGAAACTCCATCTAATCCAGCTGAAGAAGGACCGGAAAAAGAAGAGTCATCGTAAAAAACAAGCATGTTATGCGCATGCTTGTTTTTTATATTTTTTAAAGTTGTTTCACAGTGGTGGTAATTCGCTTCAAACCTTCTTCAAGGGTAGGAGGCGGGCATGCAATATTCATTCTCATAAAACCGCTTCCTTCTTGACCAAATTGGATCCCATCGTTTAACCCGACTCGAGCTTCCTCTTGCATAAATCGCTTTAATTCTTTTTGATCCATCCCAAGACCTCGACAATCAAACCACAACAAATATGTGCCTTCAGGCTCAATCACTTTTATTCGATCAGTTTCCTGTTTTAAAACGTTTATAGTGTAGGATTTGTTTTGTTCTAATTGATTCAATAACCCGTTTAACCATGGCTCTCCTTTTTCATAAGCTGCCTCCATTGCGACAATACCAAATGGATTAAGAAGATGAAGTCCAAACTTATGAAAAGTACGTTTTAGCTTAAGTTTCCAGGCCCGATTATGTGTAATGATATAAGAAGCTTGTAGTCCTGCTAAGTTAAATGTTTTTGATGGAGACATACAAGTAATAGTATGGTCGGCAATTTCATTTGAAATTGTGGCCATTGGTTTATGTACATGTGGTTTGTAAATTAAATCTGCATGAATTTCATCAGCAACAATGATAACTCCATAGGAAACGCACAGCTCCCCCATTCGTCGCAATTCTTCCGTTGACCAAACACGCCCGACAGGGTTGTGAGGACTACATAAAATAAACAATTTCACCCCATCTTTTAGCTTTTGTTCAAAGTCATCGAAATCTATCACATATTTTTCTTGTTTTCGGATTAGGGAGTTTTTGATGAGTTTACGGTTGTGCTTTTCCACTGCTTCGTAAAAGGGGTGATATACAGGTGTTTGAATCATCACTTGATCACCCTCTTTCGTTAAAGTATTGACAATGATATTTAAAGAGGTGACAACGCCAGGGCTAAAGAGGATTGTACGAGGGTCTACTGACCAATTATGTCGTTTTAGTAACCAATATGTAATGGTGTTTGTTAGTTGGTCGTCGGCTGCAGTATAGCCATACACATTATGTTTAGCACGGTTCATAATGGCTTCTTGTACTGCATCTGCGGTAGGGAAATCCATATCCGCAACCCACATCGGTAACACATCTTTATAGTTAAAAAGCTTTTCTGTCCAGTCCCATTTCACGGAACGTGTATTGTTACGTTTTACAGGTTGTAAAAACTTATCCATAGTACCTCCCCCTTCACGATAATCATACTAAATTTATACAAGAATAAAAATGGATTTGTACATATAAAAAAGAACAAAAAAAAGCAAAGCGCATTATCAGAACGCTTTGCTATACACAGGGGGAATACGAGAAAGTCTTGCATTACAAGTATTACCGTTTTTAACAAAAATTAAACTTCCTTTTTCAAAAAAATGAAATAAACAAAATAAATTGCTATAACGTTACAAAAAAGAAATACGTATGAAAAGAAGTCTTTCCTATGAGTGAAATTTTCCTGAGTCAAGATTAGAAAAACGGTAAAGAAGCTTATAAGGTGTTTCAAAAAACAAGTTCAAATACTATCCCGGCCTGCAATTAGAATAATTGAAATCGTATTTGGAAAGTCCACCATTTCCATTATCATCCTTTCTAAACTGGCAGTTTTTTGCTAGTTCAGTCTACTTATGGTAAAATATTTAATTGCGTAAAAAGAAACGATAAGTATGAGAAAAATTAGTCGGGAGTTGTATGAGCATGACAGAAAAATTTGAAGTAGGTCAAGTACTACAAGGGAAAGTAACAGGTATTCAACCATATGGCGCATTTGTTGCCCTAGATGAAGAAACACAAGGTTTAGTGCACATTTCTGAAGTTACACATGGTTATGTGAAAGACATTAACGAACATTTAAACATTGGTGATGAAGTTAAAGTTAAAATTTTAAATATCGATGAAGAAAAAGGAAAACTTTCATTATCTATCCGTGCAACAGAGGAAGCACCTAAACGTGCGAGTAAACCTGCAACGACGAAAAACAATAAAAAAGCGGCAGCAGAATCTACTTCCTCGTCAGCCGGATTTAACACCCTTAAAGACAAATTAGAAGAATGGATTCAACAGTCAAGTGACCGTGAAGAAACATATAACAAATAAGAAAAAATGTCCGGATGGTTTCCGGACATTTTTTCTTATGGTTTTAATCATTACGAAACAAGGTTCGAACCAGGATGATCCCATAAATCCCTACAAGAGAATAAACAATACGTGGAACAACTTCGCTTTGGTTTCCTCCGCCTAGTAATAAAGCGACTAAATCAAACTGAAAAAAACCGACAAGCCCCCAGTTTATAGCGCCAATGACAGTTAAAAACAATGCAAACCGTTACAATTTATTCATTACAATCCTCCTTCAGGATGTTATATACCTTATTTTTCCATTCGGAAGGATTCGTGTAAGAGCAATATTTTTGAATTTATCGTAAAAGTTAAACATACTAAAAGAGAAACTATAGAGAGAGGGGTTCATTGAATATGGAGAACTTTACTTTTCATAATCCAACGAAGTTAGTTTTTGGAAAGGATCAACTTGAACAGTTACCCGAACTATTACCGGATCACGTCAACCGGGTTCTACTCGTATATGGTGGCGGTAGTATTAAGAGGAATGGCCTGTATGATCAAGTATTAAAACAATTAGAATCCAGCAATGTAGATGTACATGAGTTAGCAGGAGTTGAACCTAATCCACGCCTAACTACCGTACAAAAAGGAGCAGACCTTTGTAAGGAACAAAAAATTGATTTTATTTTAGCTGTTGGTGGCGGTAGTGTAATTGATTGTTCAAAAACAATCGCCGCAGCGGCAAAGTACGATGGTAACCCATGGGATTTAGTTACTCGAAAAGTAACACCTGAAACTGCGTTGCCATTAGGTACGGTCCTTACTTTAGCAGCAACTGGCTCTGAAATGAACGCAGGTGCTGTAATTACAAATTGGGAAACGAACGAAAAATATGGTTGGGGAAGTCCGTTATTGTATCCACAATTCTCAATATTGGATCCAACAAACACATTAACGGTACCACGAGACCAAACGATTTATGGCATTGTGGATATGATGAGCCACATATTCGAACAGTATTTTCATCAGGCAACAGCTTCACCTGTACAAGATGAAATGTGTGAAGGAGTGCTTCGGGCTATAATAGAAGCAGCACCGAAACTTTTAGACGATTTATCTTCTTACGAACATAGAGAAACCATTTTATATGCCGGAACGATTGCATTAAACGGTATGTTACAAATGGGATATCGTGGTGACTGGGCAACACATAATATCGAGCATGCCGTATCAGCCGTTTATGATATTCCACATGCTGGAGGACTTGCGATTCTGTTCCCAAATTGGATGAAGCATAACGTTGATGTCGATGTAACCCGTTTCAAACGTCTGGCGACAAAAGTGTTCGATGTTGATCCAACAGGCAAATCTGATAAAGATATCGCATTAGAGGGTATTGATAAACTAAGGCAGTATTGGGACTCACTTGGAGCACCCAATAAATTAGCTGATTACGACATTGATGATAGTCAATTAGAGCTTATTGCAGATCGGGCAATGGCGAGAGGTGCCTTTGGAAACTTCCGTAAGCTTGAGCGCGATGACGTCGTAAGCATACTGCAACAATCTTTATAAAGAATGATGAAGCCGGTATAAATCTATATCGGCTTTTTCATAGAAAGTTGTTGTTTAGAAATACTAGTAAAAGACATAAAAATTATGTATCCTTAATTGCGATACCTTTTTTCATTTCAATTTAGATATACTTATTTAAAGGAGCGTTTACATTGACACATATCCGATTCGATTACAGCAATGCAATAAAAGAAGTGAAGCAACATGAGATTGATTATTTACAAGATGCAGTGAATACAATACATGAATCAATACATAGCAAGACAGGACCTGGCAGTGATTTTTTAGGTTGGGTTGACCTGCCAACTGACTATGATAAAGAGGAGTTTGCGCGTATTCAAAGAGCAGCAAGCCAAATACAAAAAGATTCTGATGTTTTACTTGTAGTAGGAATTGGTGGTTCTTATTTAGGAGCGCGTGCAGCTATTGAAATGTTAAACCACTCTTTCTATAGCATGCTTTCTGATGATAAGCGTAATTATCCACAAGTAATTTTTGTTGGTCAAAATATTAGTGGAACATATGTTAAAGAATTATTTGATGTACTAGAAGGACGAGATGTATCCGTAAACGTAATTTCAAAAAGTGGAACAACAACAGAACCGGCGATGGCCTTCCGTTTATTCCGTAAATTTTTACAAGAAAAATATGGTGAAGAAGAAGCAAAAAAGCGAATTTATGCAACAACGGATAAAAAGAAAGGTGCACTGAAGAAGCTTGCTGATGAGGAAGGTTATGAAACATTTGTCATTCCTGATGACGTTGGGGGCCGATATTCTGTCCTTACTGCTGTTGGCCTACTTCCAATTGCTGTTACTGGAATTGACATTGAAGCAATGATGAGCGGAGCTCAGCAGGCTCTTGAAGATTTTAATAATCCGAATTTAGAAGAAAATGCTGCTTATCAATATGCAGCCATTCGTAAT
Source organism: Salirhabdus salicampi (assembly GCF_024259515.1). Classification (NCBI taxonomy): domain Bacteria; kingdom Bacillati; phylum Bacillota; class Bacilli; order Caryophanales; family Bacillaceae; genus Salirhabdus; species Salirhabdus salicampi. Next base: position 238,179 of record NZ_JANBWE010000004.1, read on the forward strand.
GCGCTATACCGTAAAGGGCGTTCAGTTGAATTGTTAGTTGGTTATGAACCATCCCTGCAATACTTTATGGAATGGTGGAAGCAACTGTATGGAGAAAGTGAAGGGAAAGATGAAAAAGGAATTTATCCGGCGTCCGCAATCTTTTCAACTGATTTACACTCATTAGGACAATATATTCAAGATGGCAAAAAACAATTATTTGAAACGGTCATCCGTGTGGAAAAACCAAAAAAAGATATGCCAATTGAACATGATGAGCAAAACCTTGATGGGTTGAACTACTTAGTAGGTAAAACATTTAATGAAGTGAATGATAAAGCCTTCCAAGGAACGTTGTTGGCTCATACAGACGGTCAAGTACCAAACTTAGTTGTTAATATCCCTACAATTGATGCACATACGTTCGGTTACTTAGTATACTTCTTTGAGAAAGCTTGTGCAGTAAGTGGTTACTTATTAGGGGTAAATCCATTTGACCAACCTGGTGTAGAAGCATATAAGAAAAACATGTTTGCATTATTAGGTAAACCAGGCTTTGAAAATGAAAAAGAAGAGCTTGAGAAACGCTTACAATAAGAAACGAGAGCTTTGTCATAAAGTGGCAAGGCTCTTTTTTATTGCAGAACATACTTGCGGGCATACTAGGAATAAAAAGTGAAAAGGTGATGTAGATGATTCCTTTGGAATCAGCAGTTGTCAATCAAGTATATACGTTACAGGAGTTAGAACAGAAATTAAAGCCTTTAGGATTTGACATAGGTAGTAATTGGGAATATGATCACGGTTATTTTGATTATGCCTTTGCCAAAAAAGGAGAGTACGTTTTTTTACGAATCCCTTTCACAGCTGAAATAGGTCAGCTGGATGAACCTGGAGTCCAAGTGAGAATCGGTCAACCATTTATGTTAGGTCACCAGTATGAGGATAATGAAGATGTAGATGGCATTTTAAGCAATTCAACAGCCTTGATAAACCAGTTTCAAACTCCTGTCGATTCGGATGCTGAAATCGCACCAGAATATAAAGATAAGGGAGAGCATTTTATGAAAACAGTAGAAAAAGTGCTTTTATCATAAAGATGAAAGCACTAGTAATTGATCTCCCTTATGAACTTTTTGTTGAAACGGAGGGTTAATCTGTAACTCTCCGTTTTTTAATACACCAATAAGAAGTTCATCCTTTTGAACGAGATGATCGGAACATTGTAGAAATGTTTTTCCATCTAGATGGTCCGGCAAGTCATACATTAAATATTGTTGGTTGGAAAGCTGTTTTAAGATGAGGTTAAACGGTTGAAGTGGTTTTTCCCGATACAGCTCATGGAAGAACAATGTACTCATGAAATCATTTGACCTTATGACAGAATGAGCACCTGCACGCTTTGCATTTTCCACTTGTTCCTTTGTTAAAATTTCAGTAATAATAGGTACTTTTTCGTTCATTCCTTTCACAGCAACTGTAATAAGAATGCTTTGCTGGTCTGCTTGTCCTTCTTCCTTAGATTGGTCTGATGTGATGACCACTTTTGAAGCTGCACTAATGTTTGCTTTATTTAATGTTTTATCGGTTGAAGGGTTTCCTTTCACAAAGAAGGCAGGAAATTTTCTCGGCACTTCTTCTAACGTTTCATCTATTAAGACGATGTTTTCATGATGGTGGTCATTAATCATCTCAATCAGTTTTCTTGTTCGTTCATTCCAGCCCACAATAATTACGTGATTATTCCCTCTATACTTAACTTCCCCATGTTCAATTTCATATTCTTTTTTCACAACTTCGGAAGAGACGGTGACCATATAGTAGGTAACGATACCACCACCAGCTAATATCATACAAATAGCAATTAGTTTCCCCAACACCGTTAACGGCACAAAGTCTCCATACCCGACTGTTGACCCTGTTACAAACGCCCACCAAATACCATCCAGAATACTTTTAAAATTATTTGGCTCAACGTAATGAATGGTTATTCCGAACAAAGTCATAAAGAAGAAAACGGTTATTAGTAGACGTAAAAAAATGGGTATTCGAAAATACCACCGCCATAAAAATTGTAAGCCCATTTTGGGGTCCTCCCAAACGTTTTTTCATATTATGTGTGATTCAATGCTTCCTTATAAGCTCGATATGTGAATGTAGAAACATTTGAAAAAAGGGAAAAATAAAGATAAAGTTAAGTATAAACGCAGTAGAGATACATAGAGGAGGATACCTATGGAAACAAGTAGCCGGAAATTTTTACAAACTTTGTTAACAACACCATCACCATCAAGTATGGAAATGCAAATCCAAAAAAAATGGATGAATTATGTACAATCATTTGCACATAAAATCAAAACTGATAATGCAGGAAATGTCATCGGAATTTTAAATCCGGATGCAGAATTCAAACTATTACTAGCGGGTCACTGTGATGAGATTGGGTTAATCGTAACGAAAATTGAAGATAATGGCTTCGTCCGTTTTACGAAAATGGGAGGGATAAGCCCAAAACTAGCACCTGGTATGAAAGTAGATATTTTAGGTGAAGAAAAAACGATCACTGGTGTAATTGGTGCAAATGCCCAGCATCATGGTGGATTAAAAGATGATGTTCAATTTGAAGACTTGTATATTGATTGTGGAGCCAAATCAAAGGATGAGCTCGAACAATATATCCATATTGGTGATTTAGCTGTTTATAAACGAACTCCAGAATGGCTGATGGATCGTTACATTTCAGGCCGTGGTTTAGATAATCGGACAGGTGCTTTTATCGTGGCTGAAGTATTACGTAAATTATCGCAAACAGATGTAAAAGTAGGCGTATATGCAGCAAGTACGGTTAATGAAGAAACGAATATGGGGGGAGCATACTTTGCAGCAGCCGGCATTCAACCAACGATGGCAATTGCTTGTGATGTAACCTTTGCTACTGATTACCCTGGGGTAAATAAAGCGAAGCATGGTGATATTCGACTGGACCGTGGCCCTGTTTTGGCCAAAGGAGCACCAATTAATCGGAAAGTGAATCAGCTGTTAGAACAAGCTGCTAAGCGACTTCAAATGAAGGTGCAATATGAGCTGACACCACGAAGTACAGGTACTGATGCAGATAAAATGCGTTACACAGGTCCGGGAGTACCAGTCGGACTGGTATCATTGCCATTGCGTTATATGCACTCACCAGTTGAAACGGCAAGCATCCAGGATATCGAAGAAGAAATTGACCTTATTGTAGATATGATCGCAAACTTAGACGGAACAGAATCGTTAAATCCGTTAGATGATTAAACTTGAAAGACGCCTGTCAATATCAGGCGTCTTCTTTATTTTTTCTCGACTACTCCAATTGTACATCTCGAAATAGAAATGAAATTGTCTTCTTCGTCCTGAATTTGAATTTCCCATACCATCGTTGTTTTCCCGATGTGCATCGGTTTGGCTATAGCTTTCACTGTTCCTGACCGCTTGCTTTTCACATGGTTTGCATTAATTTCAATACCAAATATGTTATATTTGGAATGATCAACATTAAGAAATGCCCCGATGCTTGCTGCGCTTTCTGCTAAAGCAACAGAAGCACCTCCATGTAAGAAACCCATCGGTTGGTGTGTTTTTGCTGTTACAGGCATTGTAAGGATAACCTCATCCTTTTCTAACTTTACTGCTTCAATCCCTAACGCTTCCATTAATGTGTTCGAAAAATCCATCCTAACACCTCCTCATCAAGAATAACCAAAAGACAAAGCTTATGCTTTGTCTTAGATAAGTGGTAATGGAAATAGGTGTTGAAAAATGAACGATATACCTAGTAAAATCCCATACATCGTATTCGTTTGTGCTGTTTTTACCATCGCTGGCATCATTTCTAGTGGCTCACTTTTTCCTTTGAATGCTTGTATAGCCCGATAAGCTTTTTTCATACTAAACAGGGTGATAAGGGACCAGATGGGAAGCCAATCTATAAAGATGAACACAATTGTCATCAAGTAAGTCACGAAAAAGAGACTTGCTAAAAGTGTTACTGCTCCATCATGCCCTAATAAAATAGCAACGGTTTTTCTTCCATTTTTCTTATCACCTCGCAGGTCGCGTATATTATTGGCCAATAAAATGGCACCGATTAAAATGGCGACAGGGATTGATAAAAGAACGATACGACTATCGATTGAAAATGTATGAATATAATAGCTTATCCCAATCAAGACTGTTCCCATGAAGAATCCAGCTACAATTTCACCAAAAGGCGTGTATGCGATAGGCAAAGGCCCTCCAGTATAAAAATAACCAAATGCCATCGAAACAAGGCCTATAACTGCAATCCACCATGTAGTAGAATAGCAGATGAAAACCCCTAACAACATTGCGATAAAGAAGAATAGGTAAGCAAGACGAAGTACGGTCTTCGGTTTAAAACCATCTCTAACAATAGTTCCACCAATTCCTACCGAATTTTCATTATCCAAACCACGAACGTAATCGAAATATTCATTGAACATATTCGTGGCTGCTTGAATGAACATTGCTGCCAGCAGCATAGATAGAAATAGAGGTAAAGAAATGGAATTGTGAAAGCTGGCTAACATCGTACCAACAAAAACAGGCACGAATGAAGCTGTTAACGTATGGGGACGAAGCATTCTCCACCATGCTTGAAACCCTGGTTTTTCGTTAAGAGCTTGTTTTACATTTTTTTTATTTTGATTAGGGTTCATAGTTATCACCTTTTCAATTGGTTAATCAAATTAAGTTTAGGGAAAGTACGATATAGTGTCAATCTTTTCAACGGTTGTAATTGGGCTTGATATGATAAAATGAGAATAGAGTGTTTTTTGGAATGATTTTTTATCGCTTTTGGAGGTATTACAATGATTGAGGTTCAACAGCAACAACTCATACAAGCTATACAAAATGCGAAAAGGCAATTACATGATCAAGAGGACTCCCTCTTATTTAGTTATACAGAAAAGATAGATCGTCAAAATCCAATTGACTTTTTTGGAAATGGCGCAATGTTCAGAGGAACACGCTTTTATTGGACAAGTTATGATAAAGATTTTTCTCTCGTAGGGTTAAATTCTGTCTACATGCTCATTGCAGATCAAAATCGATTTGCCGAAATTGACCATGAATGGCAAAAAGTTAAACAGAGAGCTTATGAAGTGAATGAGTATAATGTATTAGGTACGGGACCTTTGTTAATGGGAGGTTTCTCCTTTGATTCGAATCAACGACTAGGTGAAACATGGAAAAATTTCCACGGCAGTAAAATGGTTGTCCCAGAATTTTTATTAACAAACGATGAGCAAAGTAGCTATGTGACCTATAACTTCATGCTTACAGTGGATACGTCAGAGCATGAAATGATGGACCGATACAACGAACTATTGTTTCAACTTCTACAACCATATGAAATACCAAGTTTACCCCAGCAACAGGCTCATTGGGATATGGCACCTGAAGAGTGGAAAGGTAAGGTAGCGAAAGCAACGAAAGAAATTGAACATGGAGACTTGGCTAAAGTCGTGTTAGCACGTGAACATAAATTGCAATTTACCGAAGAATTACCTGTTGCATCAGTTTTAGCCAACCTACATGAACAGCAAAAGCAAAGCTATATTTTTGCTTTTGAAAGTGGACAAGATTGTTTTGTAGGTGCTACACCTGAACGACTTGTCAGAGTAGAAGATGGTGAATTGTTATCTACATGCCTAGCTGGAACTGCACCACGTGGAAATACAGTCGAAGAGGATAAACGGATCGGGGAACAATTGTTACACGATGAAAAAAATATAGCTGAACATAAATTCGTAGTGGATATGATTAGACAGGCGGTTGACACCTACTGCGATTATGTACATGTACCAGATTATCCGATTCTTTCACGTTTGCAGAACTTACAACATTTATATACACCAGTGAAAGGGAAACTTAAGGAAGAATTCACCATATTAGATGTAGTCAAAAAACTTCACCCAACTCCTGCAATGGGTGGAGTACCTAGAGAAAAAGCATTAGCATTTATTCGAGAAGAGGAGCTGTTCCACCGTGGGTGGTACGCCGCTCCAATTGGATGGATGGACTTAAATGGGGATGGCGAATTTGCTGTGGCTATTCGTTCTGCCCTAGTCAGCGGGAATGAAGCATCCTTATTTGCAGGCTGTGGTATTGTGAAAGATTCAGATCCACAAAAAGAATTTGAAGAAACAGAAATGAAATTCAAACCAATGGTTCACGCATTAGGGGGATAATTATGAGTTACACGAAACAGCTAACTTATTATGTTGCACAGTTTGTCGATGAGTTAAGTAAAAGTGGTTTAACCGATGTTGTGATTTCACCCGGTTCACGGTCCACACCACTTGCGTTAACGTTCGCTGAACATGAGTACGTGAACCATTGGGTACACATTGACGAAAGGTCTGCAGCATTTTTTGCCTTAGGGATGGCAAAAGAAAAACAAAAACCAGTCGCTATCCTATGTACTTCTGGAACAGCTGCTGCTAATTATTATCCGGCAATCGTTGAGGCATATTATAGCCGAATCCCTTTACTTGTTTTAACAGCAGATAGACCACACGAGTTACGGGATGTTGGTGCCCCTCAAGCGATTAACCAAATACAGATGTTCGGAAATTATGTGAAGTGGTTTCAGGAAATGGCCATACCGGATGATCGCGAGCAAATGTTGAAATACGCTAGAAGCCAAGCAGCCCGATCATTCCACACTGCCTATAGTGATAATGCAGGACCGGTACATTTAAACTTCCCATTTCGTGAACCACTGGTCCCTGATTTTTCACTACCAAATGTATGGGGAAATGAAACAGCAGCTTCTTATCATCCTCATTATAAAGGGGAAAAAAGGTTAACATCCGCTGATGTTGATGAAATTCTGGACAATATACAGAAGAAGCAAAATGGATTGATTGTTTGTGGACCACAGACAGATAAGGATTTAGGTTTATATATAGCTAAGCTGGCAGAACATTGGAATGTACCAGTTCTTGTCGATCCACTATCGCAACTGCGAACAGGCAAACATAGCAAGAACAACATGATTGAATCCTATGATGCTATTATGAAAAGTGAAACAGTCAGAGATAAGTTACGTCCAGACTATATTATCCGCTTCGGTGCCATGCCTGTGTCAAAGGCTTTTAGCTTCTTTATCAAAGAAAATGAGGGGGTTCCTCAATATATTATAGAACCTTCAGAAGGATACCGGGATCCAACGAGGATTAATACACACTTTTTGTTTGCAGAATCAAAGCAAGTTTGTGAACAGTTCCTATGTGCCAATATAAACATACAGGGTGGACGGGAATGGCTTCAGTTATGGCAACGGTTAAATACCACTGTTAAAGGAGAACTATCGATCCCGTCAACTGAACTAAACGAAGGTCATGTTGTAAGTGAATTACAGAGGACGTTACCAAATCAACATACGTTATTTGTCGGGAACAGTATGCCGATTCGGGATGTGGACACCTTTTTCACCAATACAGATAAGGACATTACGATACATTGTAACCGAGGTGCAAATGGAATAGATGGTGTTGTATCAACGGCTCTTGGTGTAGCAGCTACCGGGAAATCGGTCACGCTACTTATTGGTGACGTTTCTTTCTATCACGATTTGAATGGTTTATTAGCTGCGAAGCAATATAACATAGATATAACGGTTGTATTAATTAATAACGAAGGTGGAGGAATCTTTTCTTTTCTACCTCAAGCAAAGGAACCGAAACATTTTGAAGTCTTATTTGGTACACCATTACATATCCCATTCGAGAAAGGGATTGAAATGTATGGTGGGAGATATGAGAGGGTAGAGACTTGGGAACACTTCACCGATACGTTAACAAAGAGCTATAACGAAAAAGGTATGAAGGTAATTGAAGTGTTAACGAATCGAAAAGAGAACGCCCGTTGGCATAAACAAAAGTGGAGCGATATTGAACAGCAATTGCTGACTGAAATTAGGTGACCGCAATGTATATACAAACGAAAAGAGGATCCTTATGGGTAGACATATCAGGTGATGGTACTCCTCTTGTTTTATTGCATGGTTTTACGGGCAGTACGGAAACATGGAAACGTTTAAAGCCGTATTTACCATCGACGCTTAAAACGATAGCAATTGACCTTCCTGGTCACGGGAAAACGACTTACGAATCGACTTATAGGATGGAAGATATTTGTGATGATGTAAAATACGTAATCGAAGCTTTAGGATACCATAAAGTGCATATTCTCGGGTACTCGATGGGTGGGCGTATTGCACTATCCTTCGCATGTACTTATCCTCAGTATCTTAAAACGGTTACGTTAGAAAGTACATCACCTGGATTAAAAACGGATCATGAACGTACAATAAGGCAGGAGAGCGATGAAAAACTCGCCAAAAAACTAGAAATAGAAGGGATTCACCCCTTTGTGACCTATTGGGAAAACATCCCTTTATTCCAAAGTCAACGTTCATTACCGAAAAGTGTTCAACAAGAAATAAAAGATGAACGTCTTGGGCAAAATCCAAATGAACTAGCTCACTCCCTACGAAATATTGGGACAGGATCCCAACCATCATATTGGGATTGCTTATTACAACTAGATACCCCAACCTTGTTAATTACAGGTGAACTTGATGAAAAATTCGTAAAGATTAACTCTTTAATGAAAAAGTCTTTACAAAATGTCCATTTCCGTGTAATTTCAAAAACGGGGCACACAATTCATGTGGAGAAACCACAGATTTTTGGTAAAATAGTGAGTGACTTCATATTACATAATGAAAATATGGACAATAATTTTTAAAAAGGAGGAAATAAAATCATGACTATTGAATGGGTAAGTGAACGCAACTATGAAGACATATTATATGAAACATATAACGGTATTGCGAAAATTACAATTAATCGACCAGAAGTACGTAATGCTTTTCGTCCTCAAACCGTACACGAACTAATTGATGCATTTGCCTATGCACGTGATGACTCTAATATCGGAGTTATCGTATTAGCGGGTGCAGGTGACGATGCGTTTTGTGCAGGAGGAGATCAAAAGGTAAGAGGACACGGAGGGTATGTTGGAGATGATCAAATCCCTCGTTTAAACGTTTTAGATCTACAACGTTTAATCCGTGTTATTCCGAAACCAGTTGTTGCGATGGTATCAGGGTATGCTATTGGAGGAGGACATGTCCTTCACGTAGTTTGTGACCTGACCATTGCAGCTGACAATGCTATTTTCGGTCAAACAGGACCGAAAGTTGGTAGCTTTGACGCAGGATACGGTGCTGGTTTGCTAGCGCGTATTGTTGGTCATAAAAAAGCTCGTGAAATTTGGTTCTTATGCCGTCAATATAATGCACAAGAAGCAAAAGATATGGGACTTGTTAACACGGTTGTTCCATTGGACAAGCTTGAAGAAGAAACAGTTCAGTGGTGTGAAGAGATGTTAGAAAAATCACCAACCGCACTTCGTTTCTTAAAAGCTTCTTTCAATGCTGACACAGATGGATTAGCAGGTTTACAGCAAATGGGTGGAGACGCTACACTTCTTTACTACACAACAGATGAGGCAAAAGAAGGAAGAGACGCATTCAAAGAGAAACGGAAGCCTAACTTTAAACAATTTCCACGTTTCCCATAATGTAAAGAAGCTTGATGATGTTCATCAAGCTTTTTTCTATGAATGAAGGAGTGACCGATGTGACAACGACCATCCCTCAATGGCTTTTGAAAAGAGCTAATTTAACACCAGAGACGACAGCTATACAATTGGCCGATGGGACAGCCTATAGCTTTGCTACGCTTTATCATGATGCGGTTCGTAAAGCGGAACAGTTGAAGCAGATTGGGATAAACAAGGGTGACCATATAGCAGTTCTATCCCGTAATAGTTATGACATGGTAACGACAATCCATGCGTTAACATTTTTAAAAGCTGTCGCTGTTTTGTTAAATACGAGATTAACCGCCGAGGAGTTAACATTTCAAATTACTGATGCTGATTGTACGATTTTGTTATATGATGATACATTTCGTGATTTAGTAGAACAAATAAATTTCCGTAAAAGCATCCATACCTACTCATTCATTGAAATGAAACAACTTCAAGGTCACCAAGTAACCTTTGAGGAAGAATTGGAATTAGACGACACAGTCACGATTATGTACACGTCAGGTACTACCGGGAAGCCAAAAGGCGTTCAACTTACATATGGAAATCATTGGTGGAGTGCGATATCGTCTTCACTAAATTTAGGATTACATCGTGAAGATCGATGGTTAGCGGCCCTGCCTTTATTTCACGTAGGTGGTTTTTCCATTTTAATCCGCAGTGTAATATACGGGATTCCTATTCATTTACATGAAAAGTTTTCCGCTAATCAAGTACATCAAGAAATAATGAATAACGAGGTTACGACCGTTTCGGTTGTGTCTACAATGCTAGAAGGGTTGTTGCAGGAATTAGGTGATCGGACATACCCTGAAACGTTCCGCTGCATGCTATTAGGAGGAGGTCCCGCATCCCAATCAATGCTCGAGCGTTGTGCAAAAAAAGGGGTTCCTGTTTATCAAACATATGGGATGACGGAAACCTCTTCTCAAGTAGTTACCATTCGTGAAGAAGATGCACTGCGAAAATTAGGCTCCGCAGGAAAGCCTCTATTTCCGGTCCAGCTTAGAATTGTGAAAAATAATGTAGTGGTCCCGACTGGTGTCGCGGGTGAAATCATCGTGAAAGGGCCAATGGTAACAAAAGGGTACTATAAACGGGAAGAGACCAACCGAAAATCGATTGAAAACGGGTGGTTAAAAACCGGTGATGTAGGTTACGTTGATGAGGAAGGCTTTCTATATGTGCTGGACAGACAAAAGGATTTAATTATATCTGGTGGAGAAAACGTGTATCCAGCGGAAGTAGAGGGTGTTTTAAAAACGATTCCCGGAATTCTAGATGCAGGGGTCATAGGTAAATCTGATGATAAGTGGGGGCAAATACCTGTTGCGTTTATCGTGAAAAATAATACTGGTTTAACAGTTGATCAAATTGTGGAAAGTTGTAAAGGACGTTTAGCAAAGTATAAAGTTCCAAAAGAGGTTTACTTTGTCGATGAACTCCCGCGTAATGCATCAAGAAAAATATTAAGAAGAAAGTTATATCAATTGTTGAAGCCGTAGGTGTACCTACGGTTTTTTTGAATAATCGATGGAAGTTTTATCAAAGAGATTATATTGTAATATAGTAATAGGATTTTGGAACAAACATGATCATTATTTCAGTCCCAGAATGTGCCAAAAAAGTAAGGACGTTGTTCCTATACCTTTTTTTCTCATAATCCGTTATATTTTAATTAAACTTGTAATAGATTTATTTATGAACATATGGGAAAAAAGAAAGTTTAATCCTCTACAAAAAAGGCTATACATCCGTATGGCTCGTTTTACACCTCCAACTTTATTATTCATGTAATGATTAATGGATGGATTCATCTTGATCCAACATCGAATTCCCTTCATATAGAAATAACGTTACCCTCTACTACGTCTATCTCACATATAAAACGAATCATGCCAAACGGAAAGGGGAGGATGGACATGATTAACGTAATGTTAGTGGAAGATCACGCAGTTTTACGTGATGGACTAAAGAAAATTATCGATATGGCTGAAGACCTTACGGTTATAAGTGAAGCGGTGACAGGAGAACAAGCGGTTCGAAAACTTGCACACCACAGGCCAGATGTCATTTTAATGGACATTAATATGCCAGGGAAAAACGGTATTGAAGTGACAAAGATTATTAAAGAAAAATACCCTCAAGTAAAAATCCTCATCTTAACCATGCATGACCATGAAGAATATTTCTTAGCTGCGATTAGACATGGCGCAGATGGCTACATGCTGAAGGAATCCCCATCTGAACAAGTAATTGAAGCGATTCGGTCCGTTTTTACCGGGGAATCGGTAGTACATCCATCACTCATGAAAACATTAGTTTCGTTCCATCGACAACAAAATGAAGAAAGGGTTAGAAAAGACGAATTAACAGTGCGGGAGAAAGAAGTTTTAACATGTTTAGTAAAAGGTTTAAGTAATAAAGAAATAGGCAAACGGTTATTTATTAGTGAAAAGACGGTAAAAATACATGTCAGTAAGATTTTTAAAAAATTAAATGTAAAAAGTCGATCTCAAGTCGTACTTTATGCGATGCAAAAGCAACTTGTTCCGATACCTCCTAATTAAAAAGAACAGATGACATGTCATCTGTTCTTTTTCTCGGTTTTATCTTCTCCAAATTCATATAAATATTCAGCTTGATAGGATTTTTTTTCCCGCCCGGGGGTTTGAGGAAGGTTTTGTTTATTCCGGTCACGTGTTTTTTGGTGATGCGCTCTACCCACTGTAAGACCTCCTTTTTTTTATGTTGCCTTAAGGTCCTGGACATATCCACCGATTTTTAAAAAAACATTTTTATCTTCCAGGTAAAATATTCGTGTCCTCCATAGTGACATCGTAGGATATATTTTTTAAGTATTGAAGGATATCCCTTTGTTTTTCCTTTGATAATGGTGCGATTTGGTTGTTTTGAATAACATGGGGATCAAAAGACATACGTAGTTGATCATGTTTATCAATAGTTAGAGTTAGCAACCCGGTTTGTGCCGTTTTACCGCTGACATAATCGGGAAATAAGAAGTTACCTAATGAATAGGCAATGGGCTTTCCCTCGTAGAATTCAAATCCTTGTAAAACGTGAGGATGTGCACCAATAATCGCGTTTGCGCCTGCATCAATCATATTTTTCGCATACACTCTTTGCCACTGTTCAGGCTGATTGTTTCCTTCAACACCCCAATGCATATACACTAGCACTATATCGGCAGTAGCTGATTCTCGCTCAATGGCTTGTAGAACTAAGTCAGGTTGATACGCACTTGCAATAACAGGTCGATCTTTTGCTTCATACCAGTGAACAGATGGCAAAAATCGTGAAAAACCTAAAAATTTGATTGTTCTCCCTTTATGTTCTATAGATAATGCTTCATAGGCTTCCGCTTTTGACTCCCCAGCACCAAAATAGGAGAGGTCATGTTCTTCTAAATAATGTATCGTATCGTAAAATCCTACTTCTTGATAATCAAGTGCATGATTGTTAGCTAAGCTAACTATATCAAATCCAGCATTTTTTACCCCTTTTAATGCGATTGGATCTGAACGAAAATTATAAAGTTGAACGGTGTCTTTTTCCCCGCGTGTTGTCACAGCGGTTTCTAAATTCAAAACAGCTAAATCAGCTTCTTGTACTTTGTCTTTAATATGTTTAAAGGGGTAATCTGGTCCATATGTTTGAATAGCGGTTTTTACTGACCAATCAAATAAAGTATCACCTGCAAATATAATCGATATTGGTTCTTTTTCGGCATAGATAAATGAACGTGCAGGGAGGTCTTTTTTTTCTATGTTCGCTTCGAATTCAGAATTGAAAGTAACATAATAAGGAGTTTTAGAGTTGGATGGGGCCGTGAAGAAAAGAGAGGCAAGCCCAATCATGATAACGATAGATATGGGTGCTAAATATGTTTTCATATTATCCTCCTTTCTAATCATAATCACACTCATACATATGATGAAGTAGAAAGGAATAGAAGATAGATTTCACATTTTTAATAGAGACATGTGGCAACAATTTACTTGGATTATTGCTAAAACTATAACGGTTGATGAATAGTTCTTACAACATCTTCAGAAGGAATCATTACGGTAATATAATATTTACAATAAAAAAGAACCCGATATATAATATCGAGTTCTTCTACTAATCAGTATGTTTTTTCAAACGACGATAGATTGTTCCCGGTGATACGTCATACATTTCTGCAATTGTTTTAACTGATAAGCCTTTATCTTTAAGTTCTTTCCACGTTTCTACCCATTGATTTATGTCATGACTAGATGTTAATTTACGTCTAGCTTTTACTCTCTCTCTTATGTTCATGTAAACAGTATTTGGACTCACATCATACTTTTTCGCGATATAATCGTAAGAGCAACCCTCATTATATAAATTTACCCATTGTTCAATATATGGAGCGTACAATTTTAAACTGTTAGAACTAACATTTAATTCAATGCCTAATGCCTTCCTCACGACACTAGAGTGAACATTATACGCGTTAGCAATTCGCTTAATGCTGTAACCTTTTTTAGATAAACGTCTCCAAGTAGGAGTAATATCTTGTATATCTATTTTCATATACTTCTTCACGTTTGATTTAACAGCATATTCACTTACATTGTATCTTCTTGCGATTTCCGCAAAACTGTTCCCTTGTTTTCGTTCTTCTACCCATTTTGGAATCAATTGGCGGTATGGAGATTTAGACACGAAAGTAACCTCGTCAGATATATATTTTGAAACGGTCTCAATTTGGACATTATATTGCTTAGCAATTGATGATATACTGTTCCCAGCTTCATATAAAGAGACCCATGTAGGTTTTAAATGCATATATTTCTTTGGTTTACCTTTACTTCTTTTCATATTGCTTGTCTCCTTTCCAATAAAAAACACAACCGTTTTCAGTTGTGTTTCAAACGGTAACTGGCTGGCATAGCGAAAAGCTTTAGCCCCTATAGTTTTGCGTCACCACATTTCTGCAGCTTTGCCCTTGTCATTTTATTTGAGTGTCGTAGGAAAAGGACCGTTTAATGTTAAGTAATCATAGCAGATTCAGTTTGGTTCATCAACCATTTTTTATATACTAATTTGGGATATTGAGCCAATATTGATTGGGCTGTGTAGCGGGATAGATAGGCCCGGTTTGAATGTTTAGCAATAGGACACGTATAAGATTCATAAAATATTAATAAAAAAGCCTTGAATCGAAAATGATTTTCAATTAGAGTATATAGTGAGAATGATTCTCATATGTATAGGTGAAGGATTACTCCCTTCCAATTGAAGGGGCATCATAAGGAGAGATTCTAATATGGAATCACTTACAACGAAAGATCTAACGTTAGGATATCAAGATGACATTATTATAGATTCTTTAAATATAACAATCCCTAAGGGGAAGGTTTCCGTACTAATTGGTAGTAACGGTTGTGGAAAATCAACTCTGCTACGTTCTTTAGCACGTTTATTACAGCCTGTTAATGGTGAAGTCGTGTTAAATGGAAATGATATTGCGCGGATGAAAACGAAGGAAGTAGCGAAAAAGATGGCAGTACTTCCCCAAAGTCCTGTTACCCCAGAAGGTTTAACGGTACACCAATTAGTGAAATTAGGCCGCTATCCATATCAAACGTGGTTAAAGAAGTGGACGGAAGAAGATGAAAGTGCAGTTGAAAGAGCACTGCAATCGACAAATCTCCTTGACTTAAAAGACCGTCTTGTTGATTCATTATCGGGTGGGCAAAGACAAAGAGCGTGGATTGCTATGACATTAGCCCAAGAAACAGATATTATTTTACTTGATGAGCCTACTACGTATTTAGATATGACTCATCAAATTGATATTTTAGATTTACTATTTGAATTAAATGAAAAAGATAACCGAACGATCATTATGGTATTACATGATTTAAACTTAGCATGTCGTTATGCCGATCACATTATAGCACTACGTGATAAAAAGGTATATGCCCAAGGGAAACCAGAAGAAATTATTTCATGTGAACTTGTGCAAAATGTTTTTGACATGCGATGTGATGTTACGTATGATCCGATTTTTGGAACACCAATGTGTATACCACATGGAAGAGGACGTTGCTTACTAGCTGAAACCGTATCAAACGCACAAAATGGGTGACAAACATGGACCAACTAACTGAACTAGAAGAGCAGTTATTATCAGAGCATTTTCGCTTTTATACGAGTAAGGAATATACGATACAACCAGTGGAAGTGATTCCCGGTGTGGATATTCACATCCGGGGAAGGTTAGAACACCATTTATATCAGATGATGGACTATTTACAATCTGACTCCATCATTGCTACAGCTTCCACCTTTATGAAACGTTACGCTTATTTAATTGTTACGGCTTCTTTAGCTCCCATATCAATATTTAATAAGTCACCAAAGCTAACCTTTGATAATATTGTTTTGCTACGTATGGATAATCATAAACAATGGCTACCTACTATTCGGTTTATAGACAAGACAGTTTCCCCATTCCAAGAAGGGGACCGATTTGTTTGGCTAAAAGAAAATTGTACAACCATTTTCCGTGATCACTTGTCAGTCGTGATTGAACATATTCACCGTATTTCCAAAACACCGATACAGGTGTTGTGGGAAAATGTAGCTGTTTATTTCTATTGGTTTTATGAGAGATACGCGAATAAAATTGTTCAGAACGAGCAACAAGTAGCCATCCTGTACAATGATTTTCATACGATTGTTCAAGAGTTCGATGGAAAAGTGTTCGGCGAAAGAGAAAACCCAATTCGGCATGTATTTTATCAACGTAAGTTGCCTACTGAAGCACGTGTTCGTAAAACGTGTTGTTTAACTTATTTATTAAATGAGACAAGCTCATACTGTAAAATTTGTCCCCATCAATGTCGATAGGGGATTTTTTTGTATCGATTTTTTCTCCCATTCATACTTTTAACAATTCAACAAACAATAAGCACAGGAGGGTTGACGATGGAAAAAGAAAAATTCTATGTAGATATTGGATCAATGGAAATATCGAGATTAAAAGCTGGAGATAACAATGACTATGTCATTTATGCTACACCCGAAGAAGTAATTAAGCTTCGTGATTTATTTGATAACATGTATTCTGCAGATGGTGATGCTTTTATCCGTGCTCATATTCCGATTAAACAGTATCATCATGATGAATCAAATGACAATTATGATGAGGCAATGATTCAAATATTCCGTATGTTATATGAATTAGGGGATGAACAGACAAGAAATCATATTAAGTCCATGGAAATCTTAAAAAATATTTAGCCGTAAGCCTCTTATTTGGGGCTTACAAACTTTGTGGGGGAAAGATCGGAAAAAATGCGAAAGTTTTCTATATGAAAGTTATATATATAGAGTATCCCGATCTGAAGGAGGAACAACATATGGGTTTCCTCACAGCGCGTTCACTACCCTTTATCATATTGCTTATTATGACAAATCCCCATCCGATGCTAAACCATGAAATAAATTTATCCATAAACTACTCCAATCATGTAAAAAGTCATCCAACAACAGTACAGCGGCCGGAAGTGGAGAAGCTCACTCATGAGGACGTTGTGTCTCTTACTCGTACATTTATGGATAAACTTGTACAAGAAACGGACGAGCAATACAGAGTCATACATTTTCACTCGAAACGTGAATTGGTAGGAGATTTTCGTGATGTGTCATCCTTATCCCTTGCAAAACGAATAGTGGATTTATATTATAAAGAGCATGACAATCAATTATATATTATACCGACTGAAACTCCTCCGTGGTTTGTTGAGAATCAACCTTATGAACAGGAGATTGAAGGAGAACAGGTGAAAATTACTCAATATAACAAGACAGAATTATACGGCAATTATAAAATTACACTGTACTTTATATTGGATGAACAACACGGATGGATAATCGAGGATGTACAATACGATTGAAATGGACTTAAAGGATAGTGAAGATGTAATGATTAAGTTTAGAGACTATTATCAAAATGAAGTAACCCTTTCTTTTGAAAAAAATCCCTTTTCCAATGATCCTAAGCATGTTTGGGTCATTACCCGTTATGAAAATCAATGGTTACTCACTAAGCATAAGGACCGTGGGCTTGAGTTCCCCGGGGGAAAAGTTGAAGTGGGGGAGACTCCGAAAGAAGCGGCCATCCGTGAAGTGATGGAAGAAACAGGCGGAAGAGTAGAAGAAATTACATATATTGGCCAGTACTATGTTGAAGGAAAAGGCGGAACAATTGTGAAAAATGTCTATTACGCAATCGTTGGCGAGCTGATTGAGCAGTTAAGCTATTTTGAAACAGAGGGACCTGTTTTACTAGCTGAACTACCGGAAAATATTCAACAAAAACCAACTTTTAGTTTTATGATGAAAGATGAAGTGTTACCGCGAAGTATTAAGTATATTAAAGAAGCTCAACTACATTCATAATAGCTGAGCTTCTTTTTTTCCGTTTATTTCGTTTTAATTAATTTACTTTCCATCTTCTCAACAAGTTGGTACATGATAGCTGCTAAGACTGCAATAATGAGTAAGCTAAATAATACTAAGGTAAAATCGAACACTTGGAAGCCGTAAATAATTAAATAACCGAGTCCTTTTTCGGAAACGAGGAATTCCCCAACAATGACACCAACCCAAGCTAAGCCAACATTCACTTTTAATGTGGAGATTATGGTAGGTATCGTTGCTGGAAAGATTACCTCCTTAAATATTTGAAATCGATTTGCCCCGAATGTCTTCATAACCTTTAAATAGTTTGGATCTACTTCACGGAAAGCTGAGTAAATGACAATCGTTGTAATTACGACAGATATAATCATTCCCATCGCAATAATAGAGATATAGCCTGGTCCTAAGGCAACGATAATAATTGGTCCAAGCGCAACCTTTGGCATTGCATTCATCACAACTAAATATGGGTCCATTACTTTTGAAAATTTAGGGAACCACCATAATAAGGCTGCAAATAGAACACCTGCTACGGTTCCTAGAATAAACCCCGCTACAGTTTCTAAAAGTGTCACTTTTAGGTGAAAGAGTAAGCTTCCATCTGCCAGCTTCTCCAAAAACAATTTTCCAACTGCAGAAGGTGCACTGAAAATTAATCGATCTATAAGTTGCAAACGGCTTGCGACTTCCCAAAGGGCAAAAAAGAAGACGCTGATGATAATTTGCCAGAATAGGACCGTTTGTTTCTCTTTTTTTATACCCCTTTTATATTGTTCAAACAAGAGTTGATCATCATGTTTTTGTTGGCTCAAGATTCTCCAACTCCTTCCACACTTGCTGAAACATTTCTGAAAAAAGTGGATCCTGTCTTGCTTCAAAAGGAGAAAGGTTTTGGAGATGTTCCGGTACGGTAAAGATTTTAGCGATTTTCCCTGGAGAGGATTGTAATAATATAATTTTGTCACTCATCGCAATTGCTTCCCCAATATCGTGAGTTACGAGGATTGATGTTTTTTTATACGTTTTCAAAATGTGAGAAATTAAGTTTTCCAACTTTAGTTTTGTTTGATAATCTAACGCTGAGAATGGCTCATCTAATAACAGAAGTTTTGGATCAGTAATTAACGTACGAGCTAGTGCAGCCCGTTGTCTCATCCCACCGGACAATTCGTTTGGATATGCATGTTTCGTTTGGCCAATGCCAATCTCGTGTAAAATCTCCTCTGCTTTTTCCGTGGTTGATGTTGTTAACGTTTTTTGTACGTGTGGCCCTATTAAAATGTTTTCTAAAATCGTCTTCCAAGGGAACAGATAATCTTGCTGCAGCATATAACCTATTGTCGAACATTCCTTATCTATTGGTTCATTTTCAAGTAACACTTCGCCTCTAGTTGGTTTAATTAGACCGGAAATGACAGAGAGTAACGTTGTTTTTCCGCATCCACTTGGTCCAATTAGAGAGACGAAACTGCCATTATTTACGTTAAATGAAATGTCTTCTAATGCCTTTGTATACGTCTGTTTGGTGAAATATTGATGGGAAATGTTGTTCACAGTCAAAAATGACAAAGAACATCACTCCTATTCTTTCGTAACTTCTTCAGCAATTTGTGTGTTTACTAATACGCCATGCTCTACATCTTGAGGAAGTTCTCCAGCTTCATCCATAATGTCTTTTAAGTTATTCCATTCTTCTTCATCTAAAATTGGATCAAGGGCAAATGAACCTTGTGACTTGTAACGGTCTACGACGGTAGTAATAATATTTAAATCACTATCTTCAAAGTATGGCTTAATGACTTCTGCAATTTCTTCTACGCTATGTTCTTGTACCCACTTTTGCGCTTTATAAAGAGCACGAGTAAATTTCTTGACTGTTTCTTCCTCCTCATTTAAAAAGCTTTCTTTAGTCATAAACACAGTATATGGAACTTTTCCCGATGCTTCACCGAATGATGCAACAATATGGCCTTTACCCTCCCGTTCAAAAACACTGGCAGTCGGTTCAAATAGTTGAACATAATCATAATCCCCAGTAGCAAAGGCATTTGGTATATTAGCAAAGTCAACATTTTGGCTTAAGTCTAAGTCCTCATGTGGGTCTATACCGTGCTGCTTCAGTACATATTCACCAACCATTTGGGGCATTCCGCCTTTCCGTTGGCCTAAAAACTTACTTCCCTTTAAATCTTGCCATTCGAAATGATCTTGTTTTTCTTTCGCTACTAAAAATGTTCCATCGGTTTGTGTTAATTGAGCAAAATTTATAACCGGATCATTGGCTCCTCTTGCATATACATAAATCGATGTTTCAGAACCGACTAATGCAATATCTGCACCACCGGATAACAAGGCTGTCATTGTTTTGTCTCCACCCCAAGTTGTTTTTAAATCAACGTCTAATCCTTCTTCTTCAAAAAAACCTTTTTCAAGTGCAACATATTGTGGAGCATAAAAGATTGACCTCGTTACTTCTGCTACTTCTATCTTCGTATTTGTACTCGTATTATTTGAGCATGCACCTAAAGTAAAAACGAGTATGACGGAACATAACATAGCTAAGAAAGAGCTAGCTTTCTTCATTCTCCATCCTCCTAGTTCGAAAGTATCAAGCTAAAGATATATTATGCCTAGCTGTAAATTGTGTGAATGCCTATAAATAAAAAAAAGAGCCGTCTATAAAAGACGGCCTATCTATATAAAGGAGATGAGGGAACAATGTCATTTATTCCGGCTTATATACCGGTCCAGCCTCTTGAATGGCTTGAGGTACATGATGAAACTTTTTAAAGTTCTCATGGAATTGTAAAGCTAATTGTTTTGCTTTTTCTTCATATTTTGCTTCATCGCTCCATGTTCGCTGTGGAACTAGAACATGACTTGGTACACCAGGACATTGGGATGGAATTTTTAATCCAAATATCGGATCATTCACCATATCAGTGGAGTTCAGTTCACCTTCCAAAGCAGCTTGAACCATGGAGCGCGTATGGGAAAGTTCCATACGTCGACCCACACCAAATGGACCACCAGTCCACCCTGTATTGACAAGAAATACATTTACACCGTATTGCTCAATTTTATCACCAAGCATTTTCGCATACGTTGCCGCTGGTAACGGTAAAAATGGTGACCCAAAACATGTAGAGAAAGTAGCCTCAGGTGCTGTAACACCTCGCTCTGTTCCCGCCAGCTTACTTGTATACCCACTTAAGAAGTGATACATAGCCTGTTCTTTCGTTAATTTACTGATTGGTGGCAATACACCAAAGGCATCGGCGGTTAAAAAAATAATCGTTTGTGGATGGCCTGCAACACTAGGTTTAAGAATGTTATCAATATTTTCGATTGGGTAGGCTGCCCGTGTATTTTCTGTTAAAGATGTATCATCATAGTTAGGTGTTCGTGCATCTTCATCAATCATTACATTTTCCAAGACCGATCCGAACTGAATCGCTTTATATATCTGCGGTTCCTTTTCTTCGGAAAGATGGATACACTTTGCGTAACAACCACCTTCAATATTAAAAATACCATTTTGTGACCAACCGTGTTCATCATCGCCAATTAAGCGGCGATTTGTATCAGCAGATAAAGTTGTCTTACCAGTTCCTGATAAGCCAAAGAACAGTGCTACATCTCCTTCCATTCCTACATTAGCCGAACAGTGCATTGGCAATATATTTGTTTCCGGGAGTAGGTAGTTCATAACGGAAAAGACGGATTTTTTAATTTCCCCAGCATATTCCGTTCCACCGATTAGAATGATTTTGTGTTTAAAGGAAATGATAATAAATGCTTCTGAATGTGTTCCATCTACCCGGGGATTAGCCTTAAAGTGAGGGGCTGAAATGATTGTAAATTCGGATTTGTGATTGACAAGCTCCTCATCTGTTGCACGAATAAACATTTGGCGAGCAAATAAATTATGCCAAGCAAATTCGGTAATAACCTGGATAGGAAGTCGGTACTTTGGATCAGCTCCTGCAAATCCGCGGAAGCGAAATATTTCTTCTTTAGACTGTAAATGGTTTAACACTTTATCATACAACTGAAAAAAGACATCTTCATCAATCGGCTGGTTTGTCGTACCCCAGTCCACCTTATTTGCCGATATGTCATCTTTCACAATAAACTTATCCTTAGGCGACCGCCCTGTATATTTACCAGTTGTTGCTTTTACAGCACCAGTAGAGGTTAATACCCCTTCTTGTCGTTCAAGTACTTTTTCGACAAGTTGTGGAACCGATAAGTCGCTTTGAACGTTTTTTTGTTCCAAAGCACGTTCATGTAACAGTTTGTTTGCAATCGTCATGAAAACCATCCTTTACAAATGAGATTATCTATTTATGCCGTTTTGAATTTCGTAATCTGTGATTAATAGTATAACACATTAATTTTATTATTCCATACTAATCATAAAATTTTATTCCGTGATTTATTTTCTAAAAGAAATGAAAAAAGATTTTTTGACTTTCTATTCAGTTCAAGTTAATATAAATCGATGGAAATCTCTTATCCAGAGAAGGTGGAGGGACAGGCCCAAGGAAACCCGGCAACCATCACGATGTGAAAAGGTGCTAACCTGCAAGCGAGGTACTCTTGAACGATAAGAGTGAAAGGTTCCGGTACTTTAACGGAGTTATCTGAATACAATCGATCATGAAACTTATATCGTAATACACATAATGTGTGTGAGTATAGAGCCACTGGATTTGAGGTACATAAGATAGATGTTAAATAAAGGAGGAAGTAGCCATGGCAATTAAGGGTCGGCTTTTTACATCAGAGTCGGTTACAGAAGGTCATCCTGATAAAATATGTGATCAAATTTCTGATGCAATTTTAGATGAGATTTTAAGACATGATCCTAATGCACGTGTTGCTTGTGAAACAACTGTAACAACGGGTTTAGTGTTAGTATCAGGAGAAATTTCAACAACTACTTATGTTGACATACCTGCAATCGTTCGGAAAACAATTAAAAATATTGGATATACAAGAGCGAAGTACGGCTTTGATGCTGAGACTTGTGCTGTCCTTACTGCAATTGATGAGCAATCAGCAGATATTGCACAAGGAGTAAACCAAGCACTAGAATCTCGTGAAGGTAGCATGACAGATGAAGAAATTGAAGCAATTGGTGCCGGTGACCAAGGTTTAATGTTCGGGTATGCTAATAATGAAACAGAGGAGTTAATGCCATTACCCATTTCTTTGTCTCACAAATTGGCGAAGCGTTTAACGGATGTACGTAAAGAAGGGACATTACCATATTTACGTCCAGACGGTAAAACACAAGTAACAATAGAGTACGATGAGAACGGTCAACCACTACGAGTAGATACAATTGTCATTTCTACACAACACCATCCAGAAGTGAGTAGTGATCGAATTGAGAATGACCTAAAAGAGTTAGTGATAAATAAAGTAGTTCCTCCATACTTACTTGACCGGAAAACAAAGTATTTTATTAATCCTACAGGGCGCTTTGTTATTGGCGGTCCTCAAGGGGATGCAGGTTTAACAGGTCGTAAGATTATCGTTGACACATACGGAGGTTATGCACGTCATGGCGGTGGAGCCTTCAGTGGTAAAGATCCTACAAAGGTAGACCGTTCTGGTGCTTATGCAGCTCGTTATGTTGCCAAAAACATTGTCGCAGCAGGTTTAGCGGATTCTTGTGAAGTACAACTTGCTTATGCAATCGGTGTGGCACAACCAGTATCCATTTCGATAGACACTTTTGGAACGGGGAAGGTTCCAGAGGTAAAAATGGAAGAAGGAGTACGGAAGATATTTGATCTACGTCCAGCAGGAATTATTAAAATGTTGGACCTTCGTCGTCCGATTTATCAAGATACAGCAGCTTATGGTCACTTTGGGCGTACAGATGTCCAATTTCCATGGGAAAAGGCAGACAAAGCTGAAGAATTAAAGAACGCTATCCAATAAAAGGTTGCCCAGTAGGGCAACTTTTTTTTGGAAATAACTGTACGGAAAGTTTATCGAATATAAAAAAAAATTGTGATATACTCAAATTTAGTGATGTGTATTCGAACAGTATAGAAATATAGCGTAACAGTTTGTAGCATTAACATTTTTATGAACATACGAAAGAGAGGACATGCAAATGTGTGGATTTATCGGACTGATTCGACATGAAGCAACAGAGCTGCAGCAAGAGTCAATAAATGTTTTTCAAAGACAAAATGAAATGATCACACATCGTGGTCCTGATGATGAAGGGTATTACCATAATGAATATATATCTTTTGGTTTTCGCAGGTTAAGCATTATTGATATCGACAGTGGTCATCAACCATTAAGTTATGAGAATGAACGTTATTGGATTGTGTTTAATGGAGAGATTTATAATTATGTAGAACTTAGAAATGAGTTAATTAAAGATGGCGTACAGTTCCATACAGAGTCCGATACAGAAGTTATTTTAGCGATGTTTCATCAATATGGCACAGAGACCTTCCATCAACTGCGAGGAATGTTTGCTATTTTGATTTGGGATAAAGAGAAAGAAACATTATATGGAGCACGTGACCAATTTGGGATCAAACCTTTATATTACAGTAAACAACCGGATGGAACGTATTTTTCTTCTGAAAAAAAAGCAATTACGTCAATCCTCGATGCGGAAACAGTTAATCGTGAAGCTTTGCAACATTATTTAAGCTTTCAATATGTACCGGAACCGTATTCTTTAACAGAAGGCGTTGAAAAAGTAGAGCCGGGTCACTTCTTTACGGTTAAGCCTGGGGAAGATCCTACATTTACACGTTTCTTCCATGCAACATTTACTCCTGTTGATGGTGAGAAGTCGAAATGGATTAGTCGTATTCAAGAAACATTACGCAATTCTGTCCAAGTGCATATGCGAAGTGATGTTCCAGTCGGTTCATTTTTATCAGGTGGAATTGATTCGTCAATCATCGTTTCGTTAGCAAAGGAGTTTAACCCTGGTATTAAAACGTTTTCTGTTGGCTTTGACCATAATGGCTTTTCAGAAATTGATGTAGCGAAAGAAACGGCAGATAAATTAGGTGTTGAAAACATTTCTTATGTAATCTCACCAGAAGAATACGTGCAAAAGTTACCGAAAATAATGTGGCACAATGACGATCCGTTAGCAGATCCTGCTTGTGTTCCCCTTTATTTCGTAGCACGTGAAGCGAGCAAACATGTTACGGTTGTGCTATCTGGTGAAGGGGCGGATGAATTATTTGGGGGTTATAACATATATCGAGAGCCAGAATCCCTGAAAGTGTTTGATTCCATTCCAAATCCAGCAAAAGATTTATTACGTAAAGTAGCCCACATTATGCCAGAAGGTGTGAAAGGGAAAAGTTTTCTGGAACGTGGAACAACCCCACTACAAAACCGTTACATTGGGAACGCAAAAATGTTTGAAGAGGACGAAAAGGTCGATCTAGTTCATCAATACAATGAACAACACCCATATCAACAAATTACTCGTCCGTTGTTTCATAATGTAAATGGTCAACATGCAGTTAACCAAATGCAATATGTAGATATTCATACTTGGCTCCGTGGAGATATCTTATTAAAGGCCGATAAAATGACAATGGCACACTCTTTGGAATTACGTGTACCATTTCTTGATGTTGAAGTATTTAAAGTTGCACGTGAAATACCTGTTCACTATAAAATTGCGAATGGAACAACGAAGTCTATTTTAAGGGAAGCGGCAAAAGGAATTGTTCCAGAGCACGTGTTAAATCGTAAAAAGCTAGGGTTTCCAGTACCTATCCGACATTGGTTAAAAAATGAGCTATATGATTGGGCTAAAACCCTAATCTCAGAAAGCCAAACAGACTATCTACTGAATAAACAGGTTATCCATCGCCTTTTAGAGGAACATGTAGTTGGAAAAGGGGATTACAGTCGTAAGTTGTGGACTGTTTTAATGTTTATGTTATGGCATCAGATTTTTGTGGAGCGTGCTCACGATATTGAGGACCTTCGAAATGAGGATAAAACAATGAGCAAGCTCACCGTAATGTAATGGTTATGGCTTGCTTGCCCATTTGCACCCACGCGGCTTTAAAGTCATCGAAGGGTGCTTTTTTTTCGCGTTTTAAAGGGTCATTAAAGTAAATATAATCTTTGTCATAGCCAGTAATGACTACAGCATGTTCCTGCATTGTTATTTTTACAGGACCTTGAGAAGTTTCCCACGTTGTAAAAGCAGAACTTGGTAACTTTTTATATTTAGCATTTGTTATAACGAAAACAGGTTCGTTTCGGTTCACAGATTGTAGAACTTTATAAAATGATTTCCCGGTTAAATCATGTACACGGTCACCAGCATATTTTTTCGCAAGATTTGCAATGGGCTTGTGATATACCCCATAACCTGGTTCAGACAGTGTATACATATTTCCGACGAATCCTTTATTTGGATGCCCGAAATGAACCTTTCCGTCTTTGACTTTGTATTTAGCAGGATCTTTTTTTACTTCTTTAGCTAATGTCATTTTATCTACCTGTATATTATGATATTGCAGTAACATAGCAAGAGAAGTTACCTCGCAGCCACGCGGAAGTTCGGGATATTGTCCAATCAAAGGAACGTCTATTTGAACAGCAGGCCGTAATATATTTTCGTCAAATCGGTCAAGGCTGACGATGTCGGTAGACGATATTTGTGCGGCTAATACTTTATCTATTTTTTTTGTATGGTTTTGCTCATGTATTGGTAATAATGTTAGCGTAAAAGCACAAAGGGCGAACAACGTGCTATATATTTTGGCGTGTTTTTGAAATGGTGTCGTTTTTCTAGCCAAAACCGCAAGAAAAATTGCCATAATATAAGTAAAGATAAAGAGATAATAAAAATGCACGTTCTTATCCTCCTTCTATGCTCTCAGTATTTGTGGCTACTCTTTTTTTATATCGGTAAGTTCCTGTCAATTTTGTAATGATTTATAATATTGCCCTTTTTCAACATAAGATTGGCGAATTCGAACCATTTCTTTTCGGTCTTGATCAGTAAGTTCTCGAATGATTTTCGCAGGTCGCCCAAAAGCTAACGTATTCGGAGGGATTACTTTATTTGGAGGTATAAGGCTTCCTGCACCAATAAATGCACCTTCTCCTATCTCTGCACCATCTAGTACTATGGAACCCATACCGATAAGTGCCCCTTTTCTAATTGTAGCAGAGTGAATCATCACTTGGTGACCAACAGTAACATCGTCCTCGATAATCAAAGGGATGTTTGGACTTTCGTGTAACATACTTTGGTCTTGAATGTTTACATTGTTTCCAATGACGACAGGGGAAACATCCCCGCGGATAACAGTTTTAAACCATATACTCGCATATTTACCAATCTTTACGTCACCTGTTATGACAACATCTTCAGAGACATACGCTGTTTCATTAATGTTTGGAACAGTTCCTTTATACTCATAAATCAACGTCATTTCCTCCAATCAAGTTATGTTAAGATAAAGTATATCAAAAGGATAAATAGGAGTGGGAGGGGTCCGCTTGAAAAAGTTGTTACATCCGAATGGAAAAGGGGCTGTTGTTATCATTCATGGTGCTTTTGAACATTCGGGCCGATATGAATGGTTGGCTACACAATTACAACGTTCAGGTCTCCATGTTATTTACGGTGATTTACCAGGACAAGGGAAATCGGTAGGACCTAAGGGACACATTGATACATTCCAACAGTATATAGACACGGTTGCGATATGGATAAGTGAGGCGGAAAAGTTGCATGTTCCTGTATATATTATCGGCCACAGTATGGGGGGGTTAATTACCATTAGGTTATTACAAACCATTCAACCAACGATCAGTGGGGTTGTTTTATCGTCACCAGGGTTAGGGATTAAGAGTAAACCTCCAAAATTTCTTTCCTTTATATCAGTGTTATTAGATAAAGTGATCCCAAGATTTCAAGTAGCAACGAAGCTTGACCCAACACATTCCACTAGAAATAGCGTTATATATGACAGAGATTTAAGGGATCCACTTTACTTGGAGAAAGTATCGGTTAGATGGTACCATGAATTTGAACGTTCCATTGAACAAGCTTTTAGGAATATTCATCATTATCCGAATGTGCCGACTTTAATTATGCAAGCAGGATATGATTTGCTTGTAAATGAACATGAAGTAAAACATTGGTTTGATTTATTACCTATTGAGGAAAAGCAATATAAACAATGGGACAACTTATATCATGAAATATTTAACGAACCTGAAAGAGATGAGGTCTTTGCATATATGATTGATTTTATAAATCAATTAAATAATCCGTTAAGAAATGGAGGATAATCATGGGAAAACAAGTTCCTCAAAATCCACTCCAATTAGTAAAAGCGTGTTATGGAAAGTTGTTTCCAGAAGTGCATCGGGAGCTTTCTTATTGGGAAAAGAAGGCAAAGAACATTCCGAATGAGGAATTACGCACACAAGCGTTAAGCAGTCTATCAACAAAAGCCTTTCATTGTGAAGGTGGATCTGCTTATGCGCTTTTGGCTAAAGATCAATGGCGCACAAGTGTCCGTTTTATTGTTGCCTATCAAACGATTAGTGATTATTTAGATAATCTTTGTGACCGAAGTACATCATTGGACCCAAAAGATTTCGAACAGTTGCATAAATCATTAACGGATGCTCTTAGTCCAAATATGGACGAGCCTTTACCAAATTATTATCAATACCGAGAAGATCAAGATGATGGGGGGTATTTACATGAGCTGGTAAATACATGCCAAGTTGTATTACAGTCAATAGAAAATCTTCACCGATTCCAGTCATACTTACATAAGTTAGCATCATATTATAGTGAGCTACAAGTGCACAAACATGTGAAGGTTGATGAAAGATTACATAGATTAACTTCTTGGTTCCAGCATCATCAGCGGCAATGGCCTAATTTAAGTTGGTACGAATTTTCGGCAAGTGCTGGTTCTACATTAGGTGTATTTTGTCTCGTATCCTATGGCTTAAGAGGGGATTTATCGGACAGTCTTTGGGAGCGCGTTTACAACAGTTACTTTCCATATGTCCAAGGCTTACATATCTTGTTGGAATACTATATAGACCAAATAGAGGATATGCGAGAAGGGGACTTAAATTTCTGTTCCTATTACGATTCGAATGAGGAATTAAAACAACGGATTTTATATTTTCATAAACAAGGAAATATAAAATTGCAAGAGTTACCAGACTACGCTTTTCATCATTTAATCCAAAACGGACTGATTGGTATGTACCTGGCTGATCAGAAATTAAAGGAAATTGACCATGGAAAAAAGACGATGAAAGCCTTATTAAAAGCCGCTGGTGGAAAAGCGAAGTTTTTTTATGTGAATACAAAGCTTTATCAAAAGTTTAAAGTTGCTTTAATGTAAAACATGCAGGGGCATTGGTTCACCCTGCATGTTTTTTGATTTTTAACGATTAATCGAAGCGGCCATTCTTACATACGTATGTCTCTTTCCTCTTATGGCAATGGAATAGTCCATAATATTTTCCGGAATTGCAATGCCTGTATAACCAGCATCACCTATATGATGAATATCGGCACCAATCATTTTGTTTTGGAGAGCAATGTGGCGCACGGTTCCATTATCTGCTCCTTCCTGACTTGTCCCAATTGTTAACATAGCTTGTGCCTGTAATTGGTGAACCTTTGACACCCAGCAGTGTGCTTGATCGACCGTGATGCCAGGGACTGTACCTGGAGAAGGGAGTAAGATGACATCAGCCCCCGCCTGAATGAAAGCCTCTATCGTCTCATCATCAATGATTTCGTTACCAGCTTCCCCTTTTACACCTGCACCATGCATTTTACCTGCGATAATGAAGGCTTCTTCTCCGAGTATTTCTTTTGTTCTCTGGATAGCTTTTTCTATTTGTTCATTTGTCACACCTGTTTTGGGATTTCCTGTTAAACAGACGAAATCAAACCCTAACGTTTTCGCTTTATGTAATGAATCATACGAAGCTTGACGGCCTAATGGTAATTGATCAAGTATTTCAGCCGCATCTGCCTCACGATCTACTGGTTCCAAGTTCAAACCAATTGGACGACCGGTTAATTCCTTTAGACGATTAATTACTTGTCCTTCTTCAGCTTGAATCCCAGCAACTGCTGGATGGTTTACATCAAACAAATTTAATAAGATGAGGTCCGCACCAAATGCAGAAACGATTTCTGGATTTGACACTTCGGGGTATAAAGGGGATGCTGTACTAACAATTTCGGCTAAAACCGTTCTTCCTTCACTAGCAGAAATTGATTGTAGTAAATCTTGTTTATTTGCTCCCTTGAAATCAGAAGCAAAACAATTGAGTATTCGTTTCATTTTTTCACCTCTAACTGTCATGTTGTTCAATTGAAAAAAGGAAAGCTCCTTAATCTAAGATTAAGGAACTAACCTAGTTAGTTTTACTTATTATTTTCTTTTGTAACTTCTTTTAAAGCATCAGCAAGGAATTCGACATCCGTACCGACAATTACTTGAAAATTTGTGTTACTTACTTTCATAAAACCTTTTGCACCTTGACGTTTTAATTCTTTCTCGTCTATCACCGACGCATCTTGAACAGTTAAACGTAAACGTGTTGCACAATTATCGATTTGTTTTATATTGTCATAGCCACCTAGTGCATGTAAATAATGCTTTGCAAGTGAATAATATTTGTCTTCTCCGTTTCGACTTATTTCTTCATCGTTATTGATGACTTCTTCGTCTTCTCGTCCAGGTGTCTTTAAGTCTAAAGCTCTAATCAAGAACACAAATAGGACAAAGTAAATCGCACCAAATATGAGACCGATACCAAATAAAAGCCATGGTTTTTGGGCTATTCCTAAGTTTAGGAAGAAATCAATCGCACCAGCTGAGAAACCAAAACCGTGATGGATATCTAGAAGATATGTGATACTCATAGATAGTCCGGTTAGTATGGCGTGAATAACGTAAAGTAACGGAGATAAGAACATAAATAGAAATTCAAGTGGCTCTGTAATCCCTGTTAAGAATGCTGTGAAGGCAACTCCACCGATTAAACCAGCTACTGCAGCACGATTTTCTTTTTTCGCCGTTACAATCATCGCTAAACCTGCTGCCGGTAGACCAAACATCATAATTGGGAAAAATCCTGTCATAAATGTCCCGGCTGTAGGATCACCTGCGAAGAAGCGGGACAAATCACCTTTTACAATTTCCCCAGCTGCATTCGTAAACTCACCAAATTCGAACCAAACAAGTGTATTTAAAACGTGATGCAATCCAACTGGAATTAATAAACGGTTTAAAAATCCGAATACCCCAGAACCTAATGCACCAGCACTAATAATCCATTCACCAACGGAATTAATTCCTGCTTGAATTGGAGGCCATATTACCCCGAAAACACCTGCAAGCAGTACCATTGTGGCAGCGGTTACAATAGGTACAAAACGTCTTCCACCGAAGAAGGCCAGCCAGTCTGGCAACTTAATGGCGTGAAAGCGGTTGTAAAGAAGACCAGCAATAATACCGGATATAATTCCACCAAGAACGGCCATATTAATATTTTCATTAATCGCTTCCGTACCTTGTGTTAAAACGAAATAACCAATCGCACCTGCTAACCCAGCTGCACCATTTCCATCCTTCGAAAATCCTATTGCAACTCCAATGGCAAATATTAATGCTAAATTTGCAAATATAGCAGATCCTGCGCTTGCCATAAATTCAATATTCAGTAAATCGGGTTGACCTAAACGAAGTAGTAATGCTGCTGCAGGCAACACTGCGATAGGCAACATTAGTGACTTACCAATTCTTTGTAAAAAGCCTAACATAACTTCACTCCCTTTTTATATAAAGACGTCTCATGTCGAATCTTATCACACAGTCTGAAAGGTTGTCTATACCAATCATTTTTTATTGTAAACGGTTACTGTACGGCCGTATTAGGAATGGGGGATAATAGTTAAGAAACACTGCTTGCAAAATTGGTCTATACAAGTGTACATTAAGGTGTTATTCTATGCTTAGAAATTATTCTAAAGGTGAAAAATAATCTTTATATACGCTAAAGGTGTGAGATAACAAATGAAAAAAGTAATTACGAACGCCTCCATTTATACAGAACAAGATGTGATCAAAAATGGCTTTATCATGTTCGAACATGGGGTAATAACCGACATTGGAGCAGTAGATCAATTACGGACTACCGACGAATACGAAATCATTCAATTAGAGGATAGCTATAAAATAATCCCCGGTATGATAGATGTTCATATACATGGTGCAAACGGTGCCGACACAATGGACGGGACTACTGAGGCATTACACATCATGGCTACCTCCCTACCGAAAGAAGGAACTACAAGTTTCTTGGCAACAACGATGACTCAATCAGGAGAACAAATTGAAAAAGCACTAAAAAATGTGAAAAAGTTTATAAATAAAGATCAAAAAGTCGGACAATCAGAAGTGTTAGGCGTGCACTTGGAAGGACCATTTATCAACAAGGATAAAGCGGGGGCTCAACCTTCTGACTATATTATTGATCCAAATGTAGACTTATTTAAAAAGTGGGAAAAGATATCGGGTAATACGATAAAGCTCGTTACCCTTGCTCCAGAATTACAGGGTGCAACTGAACTTATACAATATTTAGCGAAACAATCTATTGTTGCATCAATTGGCCACTCGGATGCAAAATTATCAGAAGTTGACAAAGCGATTCAGGAAGGTGTTACGCATATTACACACTTATTTAATCAAATGCGTGGCTTTCATCATCGTGAACCAGGTCTTGCAGGTGCTGCTTTATTACGCGATGAGTTAATGGTTGAACTCATTTCAGATGGTGTACACGCCCATCCTGAAGCGGTCAGGCTTGCCTTTCAACAAAAAGGTGCCGATAAACTCATCTTAATAACTGATGCTATGCGTGCAAAGTGTTTGAAAAGCGGCACATATGACCTTGGGGGACAAGCGGTTACCGTAACGGAGGATAAAGCATTTCTTGAAGACGGCACATTAGCTGGTAGTGTATTAGAAATGGATTCTGCTTTGAAAAATATGATGTCCTTTTCGAATTGTACACTTGAAGAAGCCATTTTGATGACGGCAACAAACCCGGCAAAGGAACTTAACGTTTATGACCGAAAAGGGAGTATCCAAATAGGAAAGGATGCAGACCTCGTCATCTTAAATGAGGAACAGGATGTAGAAATGACATTCTGCCGAGGACAACTGGCATATAAAAAAGGGGTGTGACAACTATGAAAATAATTAAAGCAAAAAATTACACGGAAATGAGCCAATTAGCATCTGAACGAATTTTTGATAAAATTAAAAACGTTGCCAACGTAACCTTGGGACTTGCCACTGGTGGAACACCGACCCGAACGTATCAATATTTAATTGATGATTATGAGAAAAACAACACATCGTATAGCCATGTAACTACGTTCAACTTAGACGAATATATAGGGTTATCGCCCAATGATTCCAACAGTTACCGCTATTACATGGATAAACATTTGTTTAACCATATTCCAATTCCAAAAGAACAAACTCATATACCAAACGGGCTTGCGAAAGATTTACAGTTAGAATGTGAAGCTTATGAAAAGAAAATTGATAACCATGGAATTGATCTTCAAATTCTTGGTCTAGGAAGCAATGGACACATTGGGTTCAATGAACCGGGAACGAATTTTGATTCAAATACGCATGTAGTGAATTTAGCTGATTCTACAAGGGAAGCAAATGCTCGATTTTTCAATAGCTTAGAGGAAGTGCCAACGAAAGCTATCACAATGGGAATTCGTTCCATTATGAAAAGTAAGGAAATTATATTGTTAGTTTCAGGGGAAAGAAAGAAGGAAGCTTTAACACGGTTGTTAGATGGAGAAGTGGATGAGTCTTTCCCAGCTTCAATATTAAAACAACACCCTAATGTCACCATTATTGCTGATAAGGCTGTATTAGGTGAGAAGGGCGTATCCTTAGCTTATAACTACGCGAATTAAGGGGATTTGTGGGAGGTGACAGAACATGATTGATAAAGCTTCACCGGTTCCGATATATCATCAATTAGAAGAATATATAAAAAGTCAATTAGATAATGGTACATTTAAACCTGGTGATGCTTTACCTTCCGAGAGAGAATTTGCCGAAAGGTTTAACATTAGTCGAATGACCGTTCGGCAAGCTATTAATAATTTAGTAAATGAACAAATGTTGTACCGCATAAAAGGGAAAGGCACATTTGTTATGGAAGAAAAATTTGAGCAATCATTAAAAGGGTTGACGAGCTTTACTGAGGATATGAGAGATCGAGGGATGGAAGCAAGCAGTGTATTGCTTAGCTTTCAAGTTGTTCCGGCAACTGATAAAATTGCCAGTCGGCTGAATATTCAACAGTATGCTCCGGTCTATGAAATAAAAAGGATTCGGTTAGCGAATGAAATCCCTATGGCTCTAGAACGTACGTATATGTCCGCCAATAAAGTTCAAGGCTTAACCGAGGAAATTGTAAAGAATTCATTATATGAATATGTAGAAACCCAACTTAAGTTAAACATTAGCAAAGGCACTCAAGTTATTGAGGCTGCAATTGCGAATGATGAGGAAATGGAACACTTACAAGTTTCGGATCATGCTCCTATTTTATTAATGGAAAGAACATCTAGCCTTGAAGATGACACGGTTTTAGAAGTTGTCATCTCTTCCTATCGAGGTGATCGATATAAATTTATGATTGATCTTCAACGCTCCTAGAGCTTTCCTAGAAAAATATAGCAGGATTCCCAATGGTTGACATAGTAAAAAGTAGTGGGCTATATTTTTTAATGGATAATGGAGGGCATATCTTGAAGAAATTATACCGGATTCGCACTACAAAAAGGACGAAAGTGTTAAATGTCTTTTTTATGATTATGTATGGTTATTTTTCCATTCATCGACGAGACTATCGAAACATTCCAGGTAAGAAGTTAAAACATTTTGGTTGGATGCCTAAAGGAACAGAAGGTTGGGTTGTGGAAAAGTGGGGAAAAAAATACTTTTCTCCAGATATAGATCAAGAAGGACTTGATCAATACACACCTGTAAATCAACCTCACATACTTATTTCAATCCGAAAACTAAAGGGACAGTATCATAAATTGTAGACAATCATGAATAATCCCCCTGCTAAATATAGCAGGGGGATTATTGTATATATTATTTTTTTTCGATAGCTAATACAAATGGTGGTGAATTTTGTTGGTTTAAAAAGCGGTACTGTAACACGTTAAACGATTTTTGTGGAAGCTGTCCTAACTGATGAAGGAGATAATTCTTTTCTTCATTGCCTCCTTCATGACCATAATAGACAACGAGAACAACAACCTTATTTCGCTTTAAATGGGTAAGAACTGTTTGTACCGCGTTCCACGTTGAGTTAGGTTTTGTAATAACTGATTTGTCACTACCAGGTAAATACCCGAGATTGAAAATAGCACCACCTATGTTATAAATCGCGTCTTCTCTTAAATAGGTTAATACCTTCTCGTGGCTGTCCTGTATTAGTGATACGTTTTTTACTTGCAAATCGTTTATACGTTCCGATGTGTTTTGGATGGCTTGTTCTTGTATGTCAAAGGCATAAACATGACCAGCTTCCCCAACTAACTGTGCCAATTTGATCGTATCGTTACCGTTTCCTGCAGTACCATCGATTACGATGTCCCCTTTTGATACTGTCTTTTCTAATAATTCATGTGCAAATGGTATTACCCTTTTTAACATGATGCGTGCACCTCTTTATATAGCTTTCCTTGCCAACTATTGCGTTCCTTTAATTCTCGGTCAATGCTATTTAGGACGTCCCATTTATTCATACTCCACATAGGCCCTATTAATAAATCAGGAGGACCATCGCCTGTGATACGGTGAATGACCATTTCAGGCGGTAAAATTTCTAACTGGTCTACAACCAATTTAATGTATTCTTCCTTTGTTAAAAACTCAACCATCCCTTTTTCATATTGCTTCACCATTGCCGTGCCCTTTAATAAATGTAATAAATGAATTTTGATTCCTTGTACATCCATATTCGCAACGGTTTTTGCTGTCTCCATCATCATGTTGTAATCCTCACCAGGTAGACCATTAATGATGTGGGAGCAAACGCGAATGTTATGCTTTCGCAACTTTTGTACACCTTCGTAATAGCATTGAAGATCATGGGCGCGGTTAATGACGTCTGCTGTCTTTTGATGTGCCGTTTGCAAACCAAGTTCAATCCATAAATACGTTCGTTCGTTTAGCTCTGCCAAATATTGTACAACGTCATCGGGTAAACAGTCCGGCCGTGTTGCAATGGAAATTCCGACCACGCCTTCTTGTTGAAGCACCGTTTCAAATTTTCTTCTTAGTTCTTCAACTGGGGCGTGGGTATTAGTGAAAGCTTGAAAATACGCCATATATTTACCATCTTTCCACTTTTTATGCATACGTTCCTTTATATCATGAAATTGAGTTTCTAAATCATCGCGCCGGTTACCGGCGAAATCACCACTTCCAGACACAGAGCAAAACGTACAGCCACCATAAGCTACTGTACCATCCCGGTTCGGGCAGTCAAACCCGCCGTCTAACGGGATTTTAAAAACTTTATGACCAAAATGACGTTTCAAATGATAATTCCAAGAATGATACCTTTTATGATCAAAGGAATATGGAAAAGGGTTGTTCATGTTAATACTCCTTTAAAAGTAAGTTTGAATACTTATTGATTGTAGCATGGATTAGGAAACAGGGAAATTCTGCTCCCTTGAGTGTCGTATAGAAAAATGGGATTAGTGAATATTACAAATGAGGTGATGGTTATGACTACTCACGCATCAATGGAACATTTTGTTGAAGAAATTAAAGAACGAGTAGCAATCGCCAAAGGTCAATTAAATGAAACTAACCGAAATGGATATCCGGTTGATGAAGAATATAGTGATGCTCAAATTGCACTGGAACAGGCAGAGCGGGCAATCGAGCATATGATGATTAGTGCAAACGACCAACAAAAAGAAGAGTTATATCGTCTCCATTTACAAGTATCCCACGTCTTAAATGACATGTATTTAGATGAAACGGATTTAGAGCAGTATTAGAAAGTCGGTAAATCCGACTTTCTTTTTAATGTGAAAGTGCCCAATGT
This sequence comes from Salirhabdus salicampi, assembly GCF_024259515.1. Classification (NCBI taxonomy): domain Bacteria; kingdom Bacillati; phylum Bacillota; class Bacilli; order Caryophanales; family Bacillaceae; genus Salirhabdus; species Salirhabdus salicampi. The sequence continues at coordinate 275,535 of NZ_JANBWE010000004.1, forward strand.
AAGGGAAACATCTTGACATTCCCTTCCCCGTTCATTAAAATACGAATCAAATAAGTATTGGTCGTAAACAGATGATAAGGAGTAGTAGTGATGAGCCAAGAGACAATAGAGAGGTAGCGGTTGGTGCAAGCTATCCTTGGACATCATGAACTCGCCTTTGATGTTGCAAATGTGAACAGTCATTAGCATTTGCCGTTTATCCGCGATAAGGATACTGAAGAGGGCACTTCGATAGTGCTAATTTGGGTGGTACCGCGGGAAAAGACTCTCGTCCCATAGTGATGGGATGGGAGTTTTTTTATGACGTTACATAAGTTGTGGATAAGGAGGAAAAATTATGGCATTTGATCATAAGCAAATAGAACAAAAATGGCAGCAATATTGGGAAAAACATAAAACGTTCAAAACAGATGGTGAATCAGAGAAGGAAAAGTTTTATGCGCTAGATATGTTTCCATACCCTTCAGGGGCTGGTCTTCATGTAGGGCACCCGGAGGGATATACAGCAACAGACATTTTGTCACGAATGAAACGGATGCAAGGGTATGAAGTGTTACATCCAATGGGGTGGGATGCCTTCGGTTTACCTGCCGAACAATATGCACTAGATACAGGGAATGACCCAGAAGAATTCACAAAAGAAAACATTAATAACTTCCGTCGCCAAATTAAGTCGTTAGGCTTTTCCTATGACTGGGACCGTGAGATTAATACGACAGACCCAAATTACTATAAATGGACTCAGTGGATTTTCTTAAAACTTTATGAAAAGGGACTTGCCTATATTGATGAAGTTCCGGTTAACTGGTGCCCGGCTCTCGGAACTGTTCTTGCAAATGAAGAAGTTATTGATGGGAAAAGTGAACGTGGCGGTCATCCTGTCATCCGAAAACCAATGAAGCAATGGATGTTGAAAATTACAGCATATGCTGATCGTTTGTTAGAAGATCTTGAAGATTTAGACTGGCCAGAAAGTATAAAGGATATGCAGCGAAACTGGATTGGTCGTTCTGAAGGTGCAGAAATTACTTTTTCAATTGATGAAACGGAAGAAACGTTTGAAGCGTTCACAACTCGACCAGATACGTTGTTTGGTGCCACATACGCTGTTCTTGCACCGGAACATCCACTAGTCGATAAAATCACAACGCCCGACCAGAAGGAAGCAGTTGAATCATACATCAAGGAGATCCAAACGAAAAGTGATTTAGAACGTACAGATTTGGCAAAAGAGAAAACGGGTGTATTTACGGGTGCTTACGCCATAAACCCGATGAATGGAAATAAAATGCCGATATGGATAGCTGACTACGTGTTAGTAACATATGGAACAGGTGCAATTATGGCGGTTCCAGCCCACGACGAACGGGATTATGAATTTGCGAAAACCTTCGACCTCCCTATTGTAGAGGTTGTAGAAGGCGGAAACATCGAAGAAGAAGCATACACAGAAGATGGTAAACATGTAAATAGTGACTTTTTGAACGGACTATATAAAGATGAAGCGATCCAAAAGGCAATCGATTGGCTTGAAGAAAAAGGTTATGGTAAGAAAAAAGTGACGTATCGTCTCCGTGATTGGCTTTTTAGTCGTCAGCGTTATTGGGGCGAACCAATACCGGTCATTCATTGGGAAGATGGTACGATGGAAGGGGTTTCAGAAGATCAACTTCCACTGGAATTACCGAAGACGACAGAAATTAAGCCATCTGGAACAGGTGAATCACCATTAGCTAATATAGCTGACTGGGTTGAAGTAACTGATCCTGAAACAGGTAAAAAAGGACGACTGGAAACGAACACAATGCCACAGTGGGCTGGAAGCTGTTGGTATTACTTACGATTTATTGATCCGCATAACAGTGAGCAACTAGCTGATCCAGAAAAATTAAAGAAGTGGTTGCCGGTAGATATTTATATCGGAGGTGCAGAACATGCTGTCCTTCACCTCCTGTACGCTCGTTTCTGGCATAAGTTTCTATATGACATTGGTGTAGTACCAACGAAGGAGCCTTTCCAAAAGCTCTTTAACCAAGGAATGATTCTTGGAGAGAATAATGAGAAAATGAGTAAATCGAAAGGGAATGTTGTAAATCCCGACGAAATAGTAGAATCTCATGGAGCCGATACTCTTCGCCTATATGAAATGTTTATGGGGCCACTTGATGCATCAATTGCATGGAGTACAAATGGTTTAGACGGAGCTCGTAGATTCCTTGACCGAGTTTGGCGTCTGTATGTAGAAGATGGTCAATCCTTGAGTGCAAAAATTCAGGATACAACAAATGAAGACTTAGAACGTGTGTATCACGAAACAGTGAAAAAAGTATCGGAAAACTTTGAGGAACTGCGCTTTAACACTGGAATCTCTCAAATGATGGTGTTTGTAAACGAATGTTATAAAGCAGAAGTCATTCCAACTGAATATGCTGAAGGTTTTGTGAAGTTACTTTCACCAGTTGCACCTCATTTGGCTGAGGAGCTGTGGGGAAAACTGGGACATGAGGGTACGGTAAGTTATGAAGCGTGGCCAACATATGATGAGAATAAACTCGTTTCAAATGAAATTGAAATTGTTGTGCAAGTAATGGGAAAAGTTAGAGCACGTATTTTAATGGATAAAGATGCTTCGAAGGAAGAAATGGAAAAAATCGCTCTTGAACATGAAAAGGTTCAAGAGTGGATTGAGGGGAAAACAATTCGAAAGGTAATTGCTATCCCGGGAAAATTAGTAAACATTGTAGCCAATTAAATATGGACGCCTTGTCTCCTTCGTGGGGTAAGGCGTTTTTTCTTTGTCACAATCCACTGTTTTATATAGATAATATAAGGTGTCGTTTTCTACTGTTGTCTTGAGTAAAGTTCTTATAGAAAATAACTGCGATTTGGATAATAGAAGGTTTTTAGGGTAACCTATTCGTAAAGAAGGATATTTTTTAACAAATAGGTGTTGACTTAGTATGTAACGTCCTGTAAGATGTACATCTGTTGTCACAAAACAACAACACTTTCACTTTCACTGAAGTGATGACGCATTGACAGAAAATGTACTTCATGCTAAAGTGTTTATTACTGATTCAAACGAAAAATAGTTATTGACTATGATTAATAGATGTTATATACTATTATTCCTGCCGACGAAAACGACACAAAAAAACAAACTGACAAACAATGTGTTGACATAATTCGACACACATGTTATGATAATTAAGTTGCCATTTTGAGAGCAACAATATAGTTCGAACCTTGAAAACTGAACAAAACGACCAGTAATGTCAATTTCGATTTTTTATTATTTAGCTAGAGACCAAGTTTTCCAACTTTTATGGAGAGTTTGATCCTGGCTCAGGACGAACGCTGGCGGCGTGCCTAATACATGCAAGTCGAGCGCGGGAAGCAATTTGATCTCTTCGGAGTGACGATTGTGGAACGAGCGGCGGACGGGTGAGTAACACGTGGGCAACCTGCCTGTAAGATCGGGATAACTCCGGGAAACCGGGGCTAATACCGAATGAGATCTGAGACCGCAT